>DASXKG010000529.1:0-2101 GCA_036496965.1 Variovorax sp. | reverse complement strand
ACGCAGGCTGCCCGGCGTGCCCGACAGCTTGGGCACGATCCCGGGCACCTCGATCTCATGCCCGTCGCGCGTGGTCTGGCGCAGGATCATGTCGCGCGCCCGGTAGTGCGGGTCCTCGCAGATGTCGCGCGCGGTGTAGACGCGGCCGGCGGGCACGCGGGCCGCGCCCAGTTGCTCGAGCACCGCGGCGATGCTGCGTGGGCCGGTCCAGTCGGCGATCGCCGCATCCAGTTCGGCCACGCGGGCCACCCGGCCGGCGTTGCTCTGCAGGTCGGGGGCTGCGCCCAAGTCGGCCCGTCCCACGAGGGCCATCAGGCGCCGGAAGATGCTGTCGCCATTGCCGGCGATCAGTACGTAGCCGTCGCTGCAGGCGTAGGCATTGGATGGCGCGATGCCCGGCAAGGCGCTGCCCGCGGCTTCGCGCACGGCGCCGAAGGCGCTGTACTCGGGCACCAGGCTTTCCATGACGTTGAACACCGCCTCGTGCAGCGCGACGTCGATGACCTGTCCAGGGCCGCCATGCACCTTGTGGTGGTAGAGGGCCATCAGCACGCCGATGGTGCCGTGCAGCGCCGCCAGCGTGTCGCCGATGGAGACGCCGACGCGCACCGGCACCCGGCCCGGTTCGCCGGTGAGATGGCGCAACCCGCCCATGGCCTCGCCGATGGCGCCGAAGCCCGGCAGGTCGCGGTAGGGGCCGGTCTGGCCGTAGCCGGAGATGCGCAGCATCACCAGGCCCGGGTTCAGCTCGCGCAATTGCTCCCAGCCCAGGCCCCAGCCCTCCAGCGTGCCGGGGCGGAAATTCTCGATCAGCACATCGGCTTCGGCGATCAGCCGGCGCGCGATTTGCTGGCTATCGGCCGCGCGCAGGTCGAGCGCGATCGAGCGCTTGTTGCGCGACTGCACTTGCCACCACACCGAGGTGCCATCTTGCAGCAGGCGCCAGTTGCGCAGCGGGTCGCCGCCGCTCGATTGCGGGCGCTGCGGGTCGGCAGGGGGTTCGATCTTCACCACGTCGGCGCCGAACTCGCCCAGGGTCTTGCCGCAGAAGGGTCCGGCGATGAGCTGGCCCATCTCGACCACCCGCAGGCCGGCCAAGGCGCCCGACGCAATGGGCGAAGAAGATGCTGAGGTATTGGAAGACATGGCCGCGATCATCCGCAACCGCGTGCGGCCCGCAAAGCGCTCATTGGCGAGGCTGCCATCGCGTTTCGCGATGGTGCTCTAATCCCACGCATGAAGCTCGATCCGGTGTCGCTGCGCCTCTTCGTGGCGGTGATGGAAGAAGGCACCATCGCCGCTGCCGCCCTGCGCGAACATTTGGCCACGGCGGCTGTGAGCAAGCGCATCAGCGAGCTGGAGGCGGCGCTCGACGCCACGCTGTTCCGGCGCAGCAACAAGGGTACCCAGGCCACCCCGGCCGCGCATGCGCTGCTCGGTCTTGCGCGCGGCGTGCTCAACAGCCTGGACGACATCGCCGAGCAGATGGCCGGCTATGCGAGTGGCCTGCGCGGCCATGTGCGCGTGTTCGCCAACATCTCGGCCATCACCCAGTTCCTGCCCGACGACCTGCGCCGCTTCATGTCAAAGGCGCCGCTGGTCCAGATCCACCTGCAGGAGCGCATCAGCTCGGTCATTGCGCGCGCGGTGGCCGACAGCACGGCCGACATCGGCATCCTGAATGCCGGCAATCACGGCGAGGACCTGACCGTGCTGCCCTATCGCCGCGACGAACTGGTGCTGATCGTGCCGGCCGGCCACCCCTTGGCGCGCCGGCGCAAGGCCAAGTTCCGCGAAGCCCTGGCCTACGACTTCGTCGGCGCCCATCCGGGCAGCGCCGTCAACAATCAACTGCACCGCGCGGCCGGCGAGCTCGGAATGCCGCTACGCCTGCGCATCCAGGTGAGCGGCTACGACGCCATGTCGCTGATGGTGGCGGCCGGCATGGGCATCGGCGTGCTGCCACGGCTGAGCGCGCGTCTGTACCTGCCTTCGCTGAAGATCCGTGCTGTGGGGTTGGATGAGGGGTGGGCGAGCAGGGAGCTGGTCTTGTGCGTGCGATCGATGGCTGCGCTGTCGCCGCCGGCGAGGATGCTGGTGG
>DASXKG010000528.1:0-7090 GCA_036496965.1 Variovorax sp. | reverse complement strand
CGCATGGCGATCGCCATGTTCTGCTGCACCAGCGTGAACTTGTTCTCGAAGGTGTGGGGCGGCACCCGCTTGGCGATCTGCGCGGCCACCGTGGTCGACGCGCCGATGGCATCGACCTGGCCCGACATCAGGGCCTGCATGGCCGAGGCGTCGTCGTCGAAGCGGCGGATCTCGGTGCCTTCGGGCGCAGCCTTGGTCACCGCCACGTCCTGGGTGCTGGCGCGGGCCACGCCCACGCGCAGGCCCTTCAGGTCGGCCGCGCTCTTGATCGGCGTGCCGGTCTTGCCGTAGAGCACGATGGTCGCCGCCGCGTAGGGCTGCGAGAACTGGACCTGCTTGGCGCGCTCGGGCGTCACGGCCAGCGAGGCCACCAGCAGGTCGACCTTGTTGGTGAGCAGGAAGGGAATGCGGTTCGGGCCGGTGACGGGAACGATGTTGGCCTTCACGCCCCAGTCCTTGGCCAGCAGCTTGGCGACGTCGGCGTCGTAGCCGTCGGGCTGGTTCTGCGCGTCGGTGGTGCCGTAGGGCGGGAAGTCGACCAGCATGCCGATCGTGATCTCGCCCTTCTTCTTGATGTCGGCCACGCTCTGGGCGCTGGCATGGGGAGCGAACGCGGCCAGCGCGACGCCCAGTCCCATGGCGGCCATCGTGGCGACGGCGGCGCGGCGGGTGGTGGAAGGGAACATGTGCAGGGTCTCCTTGGTTTTGGAAGAAATGAATCAACGCGCCAGGAGGCGCGCCCGGTTGCGCTCCATGCGCCCGGCCAGCAGCGACAGCGGCCAGCAGATGACGAAATAGATCGCGGCCACGGTGGTGAACACTTCCAGCGGCTGGAAGGTGGCGTTGTTGATGATCTGGCCGGCGCGCGTGATCTCGGTGAAGCCGATGATGGCCGCCAGCGAGGTCCCCTTGATGATCTGCACCAGGTAGCCCACCGTCGGTGCCAGCGCGATCTTGAAGGCCTGCGGCAGGACCACGTCGCGCATGCGCGAGCCGTAGTCGAGGTTCAGGGCCAGCGCCGCCTCCCATTGGCCGCGCGGAATGGCCTCGATGCAGCCGCGCCAGATCTCGCCCAGGAAAGCCGCGCTGTTGAGCACCAGCGCGACGCCGGCGGCGATCCACGGGTTGATGTCGAAGCCGAGCACCGGTGCGCCGAAGAAGATCAGGAACAGCTGCAGCAGCAGCGGCGTGCCCTGGAAGATCTTGATGAAGCCGATCGCGAGGCCGCGCGCGGTCTTGTTCTCGGAGGTGCGGGCCAGCGCGATGACGAGCCCGAGGACCGCGCCGCCCACGAAGGCGACCAGCGACAGCGCCAGGGTCCAGCGCGCCGCCTCGAGGATGAACATGAAATCGGGAAAACCAAAGGTCCGCATGGTTTGACAGGCCCTAGCGCCGATCGGGGTAGTTGAGGGTGCGCTCGTAGATCGTCTTGAACAGCGCCGAGAACGCCAGCGACAGCACCAGGTAGATGCCGGCGACCACGATGTAGATCTCGAAGCTGCGGAAGGTCTGCGACTGCAGGTTGGCCGCCACCGAGGTCAGGTCGTCGGCCGAGATCGCCGACACCACGGCGGAGCTCAGCATGAGCAGGATGAACTGGCTGGTGAGCGCCGGGTAGATGGCCTTCAGCGCCGGCTTGATGATGACGAAGCGGAAGATCTCCCAAGGCTTGAGATTGAGCGCCCGGCCCGCCTCGATCTGCCCCTTGGGAATCGATTCGATGCCCGCGCGGACGATCTCCGCCGCGTAGGCACCGAGGTTGACCACCATCGCGGTCAGCGCCGCCTGGTAGGGCGACCAGCGCAGCCCGATGGCCGGCAGCGCGAAGAAAAAGAAGAACAGCTGGACCAGGAAAGGCGTGTTGCGGATGACCTCGATGTACGCATTGACGATGAAGCGCAGCCAGGCCGGGCCGGAGGTCTTGCCCCAGGCGCAGAAGATGGCCACCACCAGGCCCAGCAGCGTGGCGACCAGCGACAGCTGGATCGTGATCCAGGTTCCCTTGAGCAACAGCGGCCAGGCGGCGAAGACGGCATCGAACTGGAATTGGTAGTTCACTTGCGGCGAGGTTGGGAAGAACGCGGTCGGCACGCCCCAGGGGTTCGAGAGCGTGCGACGAAGTATATTGAAACCGGTTTCAGAGCAGCACTAGGGATTGCACCTAGAGGCCGGTCGCAGGCTGCCCTAGGATTGGCAGAACAACCCAGCGAGGCGCATGAACAACGATCTCTTCCCCTTGATCGGCCGCTATTTCTGGCTCGTCGGCATCGGCTTTGGCGCATTCGGCTACCTGCGCGCGCAGCGGCGTGTGCCGGCCCGGGCGCGCGACGCGGCGACCGAGGATCGGATCCGCCGCTATCGGCGCATCTGGTTCGGCGCCCAGATGCTGCCCTGGCTGTGGATGGGCCTTGCTCTTCTGTCGGGCGGCGCCCGGGACGTCTGGAGCTTCATGCAGTTGCGGGACGGCAATCCTTTCGTGACCGCTTTCGTGGGTCTGGTCTTCGCGCTGGCCGTCGCCTTCGCCGGCTGGACCTTTGCCGGCGGGGCCAGGACCATCGTCGAGCTGGAACTGCCCGTTGCCATGGGCTCCCGCTTCGCAGGCATCACCGAACGCGGCGCGAAAGCGCTGGCCGCCGCCGGCGTCGCCGCGGTGCCGCTGTGGATTGCCGCCTGCACCCTCCTCCTCGGCCCGCGCAGCTTTCATCCGGAGTCACAGACGATCTCGGCCGACGGCTACCAGACCGTGTACGACCTCGGCCTGGCAGGCTGGGAGAGCTGGACCTTCCCCGCCTTCGGCCTGGTCTTCGTCCTGCTCGGCATCGGCATGGTCGTCTTCAGGAACGACCTGCGGATGCGCGGCCCGGCCTTGATGCGTCGAGTGTTCCCCTTCCTGTGGCTCGGCTTCGCGGTGATCTGGACCTTCACCGCCTTCGCCAGCACCTATGGCACCCATCGCCGGCTGGCCGCCGCGCTGGCCGATGGCGAAGCCCGGGTGGTCGAGGGCGAGGTCACCCACTTCATCCCGATGCCCGCCGCGGGCCACGCCATGGAGCGCTTCTGTGTGCAGCAAGCCTGCTTCGCGTACTCCGACTTCGTGGTCGCCGGCGGCTTCAACCACACGGCCTCGCACGGCGGTCCCATTCGTGCCGGACTGCCGGTGCGCGTGACCTATCTTGGCAACGTCATCCTGCGACTCGAGATCGCACCGGGGGGGCGCTGAAGCGGACCAGGCTCAGTTCACCGCCGTGGCGCTGTCGCGCGGCAGCCAGACCTCGATCGCGCCCAGGTCTGCGCCGATCGACCGTGGGAGCAAGAGGATCTTCCACTCCTGGCCGGTCGGCGACGGCGCGACCTGGACCATTGCTTCGGCGCAGGTGCGCGAACGCTCGTCGCGGATGACCACGGTCGGCTCGGGATGGCCGATCGGCGGCGACCGGCCGGCGCTGCGCGCCGTGCTGAGCACGTCCTCGATCGGCGGCACGGAGGCGCCCAGTTCGCGCCAGGGCCGCCGCCAGGCGCGCGCCTTGTCGCGCAGCGTGGCGCCGTACATCACGATGTAGACCACGTCGCCGTCGCAAACGCGCGCAGCGGGCGCCGCCCCACCCTCCTGCACCGCGCTCTGCCCATAGGGCGCGGAGGCGGCCGTGGCAGCCGGCGAGGCCGGCGCCGGCGCGGCCGCGATCCGGACGGTTTCGCGCCGTGACTGGACGAAATCGTTCAGCCACACGACCACCGGAAACGGCCGCGGCAGGGTGCCGCTGCAGTTTTCCTTGGAGCCGGTCGCACCGCTGTAGTCGCGCGCCCAGTAGCGCGGTGCGCAGGGCACGGGCTGCGCCGGTTGCAGGCAGTCGATGCCATTGCCCGGGTCCAGCAGCCGCGCGCAGGCGGGGCTGCGATCAGCACCGGTCGCGCCGGCGCAAGCCTGCTTGGCATCGTCGACGATGCGCACCGACAGCCGGAACCGGGTCATGAAGTTGTCGCTGCCGGCGCGGCACAGCAGGTCGCCGGTGCGCAGCAGTTCGGCGGCGAGCAGCGCCGGCGCATCGCTGCCCGCGCGGCCCGGTTGCAAGTGCGCCCAGCGTTGGCTGAGTTCCTTGAACGAGCTGTCCTCGGATTGCAGGGTCTGGGCGGTCTGGGTGCGCCAGCTGTCGATGCCTTGCCAGGCGGCCACGCCGAAGGTGGCGGCAGTGCCGATGCCGATCGATGCGGTGACCGCGCCGACCTTGAGCACACGCGCCTGCAGCCGGCTGATGCTGCCCGCAGCTGCGGCGGTCGCGTCGTCCTTGTCGCCGCCGGCGCTGACGGTCACCGTGGCACTGGCCGCGCGCGGGGTGCTGTCCGGCTGGCCGTCGTCGGGTACGAACAGGCCCGGCGCGCCCTGCGCCACCTGCGCAAGCATCTCGTCCTCGAGCCGGCGGCCGATCTCCTGGCCGAGCCGGAAGTAGCTCTCCCACTGCGCCTCGTCGAAGAACTGGTCGGTGGTCGGCTGCTGGGGAAACAGCGGGTTGTCGGCCTTGAAGTTCACCAGGTCGACCGGCAGCGAGGCCGACACATTGGGCTTGACCAGCACGATCTGCCCGGTGGCACCGCTGGCATAGCGCACCTGCGCCAGCGCCAGGCAGGCCTGGCTGCTCGACGAGGCCAGGTCATTGAGCGAGCCGAAGGCCTCGAGGTGCGCCCATGCCGCGCCGGGCCTGGGCTTCATGAAGGTGATCTCGGCATGGAGGTCGATGCGGGCCAGCCGGATCAGGATCTCGAGGTCGCAGAAGCGGTAGTCCGGGTCGGCGCCGCAGTCGGCGATGACGATCAGCGCAGCCTCCTGGCGCAGCAGCGTGTAGGCGCCGGTATTTTCGAAATGGCCGCCGTCGCTCAGGTACCAGTTGGCCGAACTGCTGCCCGGGAAGGCACCGAAGCACTCGAGCAGCAGAAAGCGTGTCTTCATCAGCAGAGGGCTCGCGTGCAGCACCGCCCCGCGCTGCACGATGCGCGCTTGCGCACTGTCCCACCAGTAGCCCAGCCGAACGCCCGAGAACACCGACAGTGCCGCGATGCCGCGCCGCGTCATGCGTCCGAGGCCGGGCGCGAAGGCCGCGCCCGAGATCGCCATCCAGGCGCCCAGCGTCAGCGCGCCGTCGCCATGGGCCTGCGCCCAGGGCGCGCCGCCGGCCTGCATCCAGCCACGCGGACCGACGGTCAGCGGCAGGCTCTTGCGGTCGCGGTTGAACAGTCGCTCCTTGGTGTCGTGCGACTGGTTGATGCAGCAGTTGACCAGGTGCACCGGCCCACCGCGCGCATGCGGGGCATAGCGCAGCTGGGGGATGTCGTCGTGCGCGTCGACCTCGCCCACCGGAACTTGCGGCAGGTCCAGGCCCGACACCCGCGCCGTGGGCGCGGCGCCGAGGCGGCGCGCGTTGGCCGCGCCGAGGTAGCCGCGCACGATGCGCGCCTTGTAGAAATTGTGCAGCGAGGAGATGTTGAGGAAGGCGAAGTTGTGCCCCGTCACCAGCGCATAGGTGCCGATGATCACGGCGATCGTGCCCAGCCAGGCCCAGCCGCGCATGAAGTCGAGGCCCGAGGGCGTGAACACCGGCAGCAGCACCAGCGCATAGACCACGCTGACCCACCACGCGGCCAGGCAGAAGGCCAGCACCAGGCCCAGCAGGCTCGCCAGGCTCATCAGCAGCGTCTTGCCGATGCCCGGGATCTGCCGCCGCTGCGCCATCAGCATGGGCATCACGGCGCGGACGACGGCGGCGGCAAGCAGCAGCGCGCCGCCATAGGAGGCACGCTGCTGCTGCGCGCCTTGCGCCAGCCACCAGGCGCTGCGGTCGAGCAGTCCCAGCATGACGATCAGCAATGCCGTGCTGATCACCGACGCCAGTTGATCCGTGAGGTCGTTGCGCAACTGCGCGGGCGTTCGGACACGCTTTCGGTAAAGCACCCAGAGCACGGCGCAGATCCAGCAGAAGGCGAAGGCGATGAAGCCGGGCACCAGCCAGAACGGACCGCCGAAGCGCTCGAGCAGCTTCGGCCCGATCCAGCAGGCGCCGGCACACAGGGCGACCCACATCAGGCCCTGCCACAGCAGCGACGAGGTCGAGCGATCGTCGCGCACCAGCCAGTAGGACGAAGCCAGCACCACCGAGGCAATGAGGGGTCCGACCAGCGTGAACCACAAGGTCGGCCACAGCGTCGCCCACTCGACCAGCAGGCGCAGATACTGCACGCCGGTGAGTTCGGCGGTGACCGTGCTCACCGTGTCGGGCGGCACGCTGTTCAGATCCACCGCGCGGAACACCGCGTCCCACAACAGCAGGTTGGTGGCCGCCAGCACCATGCCGATCAGGCTGGCGGCGATGGCCAGTTCGATGTGCGTGGCGAGCAGGTTGCGCAGATAGAGCGCGATGGCAAACAGCGTGTCGCGCAAGCCGCCCGGGATCAGGTAGCGGCCATTGCCGCGCAGCCACCAGCCGAAGCGGGCGCGATCGACCTCGCCCACCGCACGCTCGATCGCATGCATCTCGTCGGCCGATTCCGCCTCGCCGCACAGGCGTCCCAGCGCGGCGCCCACGTAGCCGCCGCCGGAGACGGTCGACAGCAAGTCGAACTTGAGCAACTGGCGATGCCACGCCAGCGCCTTGATCAGGCCCAGGCAGAAGGTCGCGCTGCGAATGCCGCCGCCCGAAAGCGCCAGTCCCCAGGGCCTTCGGTCGTCGTCATCACCGTAGAGTGCACGCCGACGCTCGGCAACCAGCTTCTGGATGGTCTCGTCCATGCACGTCCTCGTGGTTCCGGACGCAATATTTCATGGTTGAACCCCCGCTTCAATGGCTCGAATGGCCTATGCCAAGGCGCTCGAGGCAGCAGGACTATGATGCTCGCGCCCCAGGCTACCGAGCGCCAAGCGCTGCCGCAGATGAAGGATTCCCGGATCGTCGTTGTCGGATCGCTGAACGCGGACCTGGTGGTCCATACCGCGCGCTTCCCCCAGCCGGGCGAGACCTTGCAGGGTTCCGAGTTGCGCGTGGTGCCCGGCGGCAAAGGCGCCAACCAGGCCGTGGCGGCGGCGCGGCTCGGCGCCCGGGTGGCG
>DASXKG010000527.1:0-11108 GCA_036496965.1 Variovorax sp. | reverse complement strand
AGCAGCATGCGGCCGACTGGATGGTGCGCCTGGGCGACGGCAGCGACGAATCGCGCCGGCGCATCGAGCGCGCGCTGGCCGAGCTCTGGCTGTACGTGCCCGAGCTGTTCGAATCCGACGCGGTCGACGAAGCCGCGGCCGCCGACGGGCTCGGTCCACGCTGGTCCGAGCTGAAGGCGGCCTGGCTGGCGGATATGCGCACGATCCTGGACGAGGCGACGCTGGCCGAGCCGAAGGAATCGGCCTTCCGCAGCACCGGCAAGCGCGGGGTGCACACCGAGCACATGGGCTACATCCTGGCCGAGATGCAGCATCTTCAGCGCTCCTTTCCCGGAGGCGTCTGGTGAACGCTCTGGCTGCACTCGCCAGGGCGACGCGCTGCGAGCAGGCCTGGGAGGTGCTCGGCACGGTGCTCGACCCGGAAGTGCCGGCGCTGTCCGTCTGCGACCTGGGCATCGTGCGCGATGTGGTCGAACAGGGCGACGCGCTGGAAGTGGTTCTGACGCCGACCTACTCCGGCTGCCCCGCCACCGAGGTGATCGAGCACGACGTGCTGGCGGCGATCGACCGGGCCGGCCTCGGCCCGGCGCATGTCACGCTGCGCCGGGCGCCGGCCTGGACCACCGACTGGATCAGCGCCGAGGGCAAGCGCAAGCTGCGCGACTACGGCATCGCCCCGCCCGGGCCGGCGGCGCCGGATGGCGCGGTGCCGATCCGCTTCTTCGGCCGCAAGGCCGATGCCGTGGCCTGCCCGCATTGCGGCAGCAGCCACACCGAGCGGCTGTCCGCCTTCGGCTCCACGGCCTGCAAGGCGATGTACCGCTGCCTGGCCTGCCGCGAACCCTTCGAGCATTTCAAGCCGATCTGACAGGACCACCATGAGCGTCATGTTTCATCCATTGCGCGTGCGCGCCGTCGAACCCGACACGCAGGAGGCGGTGATCGTCTCCTTCGACGTCCCTCCCGAACTGCGCGAGGTCTTCGGCTTCACGCAGGGCCAGTACCTCACGCTGCGCAAGGACATCGAGGGCCAGGACCTGCGCCGCTCCTATTCGATCTGCGCCGGCGTCGACGACGGCGAGCTGCGCGTCGGCGTGCGCAAGGTCAAGGGCGGCACCTTCTCGAACTGGATCAACGAGCAGCTGCTGCCCGGCGATTCCATCCACGTGATGGCGCCGCAGGGGCGCTTCTTCGTGCCGATCGAGCCCGAGGCCAGGCGCCACCACGTGGGCATCTGCGGCGGCAGCGGCATCACGCCGATCCTGTCGATCATGAAGACCGTGCTGGCGCGCGAGCCGCATTCGCGCTTCACGCTGATCTACGGCAACCGCCGGCTCCAGTCCACCATGTTCAAGGAAGAGCTGGAGGACCTGAAGAACCGCTACATGGCGCGCCTGGTGCTGCACCACGTGTTTTCCGACGAGCCCACCGATGCGCCGCTCAACATGGGCGTCATGGACCGCAGCAAGATCGCCGAGTTCCTGGCCAGCGTGGTGCCCGCGGCCGGCATCGACCATGCCTATATCTGCGGGCCCTTCCAGATGAACGACGAGGCCGAGGCCGCGCTGCTGGCGGCCGCCGTGCCCGAGGAGCGGGTGCACATCGAGCGCTTCGGCGTGGCCGCGCCGCAAGGCGCGCCGGTGGGCGCGGTGATCCACGAAGCCCGGCCGGGCGATGCCGAAGTGGCGAAGATCGTCATCGTGCGCGACGGCCTGCAGCGCGAGATCGAGTTCCGCAGGGACCAGCCGAGCATCCTCGACGCCGCCTCCGCGGCCGGGCTGGAAGTGCCCTTTTCCTGCACCTCGGGCGTTTGCGGCACCTGCCGCGCCAAGCTGGTCGAAGGCGAGGTGCGCATGGAGCGCAACTTCGCGCTCGACAAGAACGAGGTCGCCGCCGGCTTCGTGCTGACCTGCCAGGCGCATCCGCTCTCCGAGCGCGTGGTGCTGTCCTTCGACGAACGCTGAGCGCAGCAGGAAGCCACCAGGAACCCGATGCCCCGCGGACGCTCACCCGGCTACGACGACCAGCGCGAGATGATCCTCGCCCGCGCGGCGCAGCTGTTCGCCAACCGCGGCTATCCGGCCACCTCGATGAACCAGGTGGCCGAGGCCTGCGGCTTCTCGAAGGCGCTGCTCTACCACTACTACCGCGACAAATACAGCCTGCTGGTGAGCATCGCCGAGAGCCATGTCTCGCGGCTGGAAGACCTGGTGTCCGACGTCGATGGGCAGGGCCTGGCGCCCGAGGCGCACCTGCGTGAGCTGATTCGCCGCTTCGTGCAGGAATATGCCGACGCGCAGCATGCGCACCGGGTGCTGACCGAAGACGTGAAATTCCTCGAGGCCGAGGACCGCGAGCGCGTGATCCGCACCGAGCGCAAGGTGGTCGCCGGCTTCGCCGGGGTGGTGCTGCTGCTGCGGCCCGACCTGCAGGAGGCCTCGCTCGCCAAGCCGCTGACCATGCTGCTGTTCGGCATGATCAACTGGATGTTCATCTGGATGCGGCCGGAGGGCGCGCTCGACTACGACAGCATGGCGCCGGTGGTCGCGGACCTTTTCCTCGGCGGGTTGCCGGCGGTGAAACTTCCGCAGCGCATCGCAAACGCCAATGCCTGAGCCGGCCGGCTCAGGCTACGCTCGACCCTTTTCTCAACAAGCGTCAACGGAGACACACCGCATGAAATTCCGCAAACCCCTCGCCCTGGCCGCGCTGCTGCTCACCTCGGCCCTGGCGCAGGCCGACATCAATGTCGGCGTCACCGTGTCGGCCACCGGCCCGGCGGCCTCGCTCGGCATCCCCGAGAAGAACACCATCGCGCTGCTGCCCAAGACCATCGGCAACCAGAAGGTCAACTACATCGTGCTCGACGACGCCAGCGACACCACCGCGGCGGTCAGCAACCTGCGCAAGCTGGTGGCCGAGAACAAGGTCGACGTGGTGATCGGCTCGACCGTTACGCCGAACGCGCTGGCGATGATCGACGTCGCCGCCGAGACCCAGACGCCGGTGATCTCGCTGGCCGCCTCGGCGCGCATCATCGAGCCGATGGATGCCAAGAAGAAGTGGGTCTTCAAGACGCCGCAGAACGACGGCATGATGGCGCTCGCGATCGCCGAGCACATGGCTTCCAGCGGCATCAAGACGGTCGGCTTCGTCGGCTTCTCGGACGCCTACGGCGAAGGCTGGTATGACGAGTTCAGCAAGGCGGCGGCGATCAAGAAGATCCAGATCGTCGCCAACGAGCGCTTCTCGCGCAGCGACACCTCGGTCACCGGCCAGGCCCTGAAGCTGATGGCGGCCAAGCCCGACGCCATCCTGATCGCCGGTTCCGGAACGCCGGCGGCGCTGCCGCAGAAGACGCTCAAGGAGCGCGGCTACGCCGGCAAGATCTACCAGACCCACGGCGTGGCCAACAACGACTTCCTGCGCGTCGGCGGCAAGGACGTCGAAGGCACCATCCTGCCCGCAGGACCGGTGCTGGTGGCGGCGCAGCTGCCCGACAGCAACCCGGTCAAGAAGTCCAGCCTGGCCTACATCGCCGCCTATGAGGGCATGTACGGCAAGGGCTCGGTCTCGACCTTCGGCGGCCATGCCTGGGACGCCGGCCACCTGATCGCCGCGGCCGCGCCGGCGGCGCTGAAGAAGGCGCAGCCGGGCACCCCCGAGTTCCGCGCCGCCCTGCGCGATTCGCTCGAACATGTGGAGGAAATGGCCGGTGCGCATGGTGTCTTCAACATGTCGCCCAACGACCACCTGGGCCTCGATCAGCGCGCCCGCGTGATGGTCACGATCCAGAACGGCGCCTGGAAATACCTGCCACCGAGCCCCTGACCGCGACGCCTCGGCCATCATGGATCTGCAGATTGCCCTTTTGCTGGGGCAGGACGGCATCGTCAACGGCGCGGTCTACGGACTGATGGCCCTGGCCCTGGTGCTGGTGTTTTCCGTCACGCGGGTGATCTTCATCCCGCAAGGCGAACTGGTGGCCTTCGGCGCGTTGTCGATGGCTGCCCTCAATACGGGCCGCTTGCCGGCCACCCTGTGGCTGCTGCTGGCGCTCGCGCTCGCCACGCTCGGCGTCGAGGCCTGGCGCTGGAAGCGCGGTGCCACGGTCGACTGGAAATCGACCGCGGTCTGGGCGCTCGCCTTTCCCGCACTGGCGTCGCTGCTGGTGCTGCTGCACCCCGAATCGCTGGCGTTGCAGGCGATCACGGTGCTGTTGCTCATCACCCCGCTCGGCCCGCTCATCTATCGGCTGGCCTACCGGCCGCTGGCCGATGCCACGGTGCTGATCCTGCTGATCGTCTCGGTCGCGCTGCACGGCGTGCTGGTCGGGCTGGTGCTGCTCTTCTTCGGCGCCGAGGGCTCGCGCACGCCCGCCTTCTCCGAAGCGCGCTTCGATGTCGGCGGCCTGGCGATCAGCGGCCAGTCGCTGGTGGTGGTCGGCGTGGCCTTCGTGCTGGTGCTGCTGATGTTCGTCTTCTTCGAACGCTCGATCGTCGGCAAGGCGCTGCGCGCCACGGCCATGAACCGGGTCGGCGCGCGCCTGATGGGCATTCCGACCGACCTGTCGGGCGATTTGAGCTTTGCGCTCGCGGCGCTGATCGGCGCGGTGTCGGGCCTCTTGATCGCGCCGCTGACCACCGTCTACTACGACACCGGCTTCCTGATCGGGCTGAAGGGATTCGTCGCGGCGATCGTCGGCGGCCTCGGCAGCTATCCGATCGCGCTGCTGGGCGCGCTCTTGGTCGGTCAGCTGGAGAGCTTCTCCTCGTTCTGGGCCAGCGCGTTCAAGGAGGTGCTGGTGTTCGCGCTCATCATTCCGGTGCTGTGGTGGCGTTCGCTGCACAGCCGGCATGTCGAGGACGAAGAATGACCCGGCGGCATCTGACACTCATCTGCGTCGCGGCGTTCGCGCTGTGCTGGCCCTGGCTGTCCGACTTCACCGTGACGGTGTTCAGCTACATCGGGCTCTATGCCATGGTGGCGGCCGGGCTGGTCCTTCTGACCGGCATCGGCGGCATGACCTCCTTCGGCCAGGCGGCCTTCGTCGCCGTCGGTGCCTACGCGACCGCCTGGGTCTGCACCTCGCCGGCCGCCGCCGCGGCGCTCGGCGGCGTGCTCGCTCCGGCGCTGTGGCCCTGGCTCGGCCTGCTGCTGGGCATCGTGCTGACCTTCGGCGTGGCCTGGGCGCTGGGCGCGATCACGCTCAAGCTGTCCGGGCACTACCTGCCGCTGTGCACCATCGCCTGGGGGCTGAGCCTGTACTACCTGTTCGGCAACCTGGAGTTCCTCGGCGGCCAGACCGGCATCACCGGCATTCCGGCGATCACCATCGGCGGCTACTCGCTGGCCTCGCCGCGCGCGCTGGGCCCGGCGGTCTGGGGGGTGCTGCTGCTGGCGCTGTGGGCGATGCACAACCTGCTCGATTCGCGCGAAGGCCGCGCCATCCGCGCCCTCAAGTCGGGCCGCGTGATGGCCGAGTCGATGGGGGTGGACACGGCGCGCTACCGGGTCAAGGTGTTCGTGCTGGCGGCGATCCTGGCGGCATTGTCGGGCTGGCTCTATGCGCACATGCAGCGCTTCGTCAATCCGACGCCGTTCAACATCAACATCGGCATCGAATACCTGTTCATGGCGGTGGTCGGCGGTTCGGGCCATCTCTGGGGCGCGGTGCTGGGCGCCACGCTCATCACGCTGCTGAAGGAGAAGCTGCAGGACATCCTGCCCCAGCTGCTCGGCGCCAGCGGCAACTTCGAGGTCATCGTCTTCGGCCTCTTGATGCTGTTCGTGCTGCAGCGCTTCGCCGAAGGCATATGGCCGACGCTGGCGCGGGTGTCGGCGCGCTTCCTCAAGCCGGACCCCGCACCGCGGCTGCGGGCGGCTTCTTCAGCCACGCTGGCCAGCCGCGCGCTGCCGGCCGCGGGCGCGCTGCTGCTCGAAGCCGACCGGGTCACCAAGCGCTTCGGCGGCCTGGTCGCCAACGATGCGGTGGCCATGACGCTGAAGGCCGGCGAGGTGCATGCGCTGATCGGGCCGAACGGCGCCGGCAAGAGCACCTTCTTCAACATGATCTCCGGCGTCGACGACCCGACCGAGGGCCAGGTGCGGCTCCTGGGCGAGCCGATGACCGGCAAGCCTTCGCGCGACTTCGCCGCGCGCGGCCTGGGACGCACCTTCCAGCACGTGCGGCTGCTCGGCAACCGCAGCGTGCTCGAGAACGTGGCGCTCGGCGCCCACCGGCGCGGCCGGCGCGGCTGGATCGCCTCGATGCTGCGGCTGGACCGCAGCGAAGAGGCTGCACTGCTGGATGAAGCCAGGCGCCAGATCGCGCGCTGCGGGCTCGGCGCGCATGTGGACGCGCCGGCTGCCTCGCTGGCCCTGGGCCAGCAGCGCGTGGTGGAGATCGCCCGGGCGCTGGCGGGCCATCCTGCGGCGCTGCTGCTGGACGAGCCCGCTGCCGGATTGCGCCACCTCGAGAAACAGGCGCTGGCCGGCCTGCTCTCGCAATTGCGTGCCGAGGGCCTGGGGCTCCTGGTGGTCGAACACGACATGGAATTCGTGATGAACCTGGCCGACCGCGTCACGGTGCTGGAGTTCGGCGCCGTCATCGCCGAAGGCACGCCGGCCGAGGTGCAGTGCAACCCGCGCGTGCTCGATGCCTACCTGGGCGGCAGCGAAGAACCGGTGATGGAGGCGGTGCAATGAGCCGCCCGGCCGCTCCGAAGGCGAATACCGTAGCGCTGCTGCGCGGAGGTTCTCAATGAGCGGCAAGCGGCTGTTCGAACTGCAGGATTTCAGCGTCGCCTACGGCGCGGTCGAGGCGGTGCACGGCGTGGCGCTGCAGGTGGACGAGGGCGAGATCGTCACCGTCATCGGCCCCAATGGCGCCGGCAAGACCACCTTGCTGTGCGCCGCGATGGGTCTGCTGCCGTCCAGCGGCAGCCTGCTGCTGGACGGCGAGCGGATCGCGCGGCCCAGCGTCGAGGCCATGGTTGCGCGCGGCGTGGCGCTGGTGCCCGAGCGGCGCGAGCTGTTCGGCGAGATGCCGGTGGAAGACAACCTGCTGCTCGGCGGCTTCTACCGCTGGCGCACCGGCCGGCGCGACCAGAAGGAACGCATGGACGAGGTCTTCGCGATCTTCCCGCGCCTCAAGGAGCGCCGCGCGCAGCTGGCCAGCACGCTGTCGGGCGGCGAGCGCCAGATGCTGGCCATCGGCCGGGCGCTGATGGCGCGGCCGCGCCTGCTGATGCTCGACGAGCCCTCGCTCGGCCTGGCGCCGCTGATCGTGCGCGAAGTGCTGCACGTGGTGTCCTCGCTGCGTGCGCACGGCGTGTCGGTGCTGCTGGTGGAGCAGAACGCCCGTGCCGCCTTGCAGGTGGCCGACCGCGGCTACGTGCTGGAGACCGGCGCCGTCGCACTCACCGGGCCGGCGGATGCGCTGCTGCACGACCGCCGGATCATCGACACCTACCTCGGCCTCGGCAGCAAGGGCGCCGTCGCCGCCTGATTCAACTTTCTTCCGGAGAACACCATGTCCCAGATCCTTCAAAGCTTCATCGGCGGCCGCTGGTTCGGCACGGACGCCGCGCAGGTGCTGCGCAGCGCGGTCAACGGCCTGCCGGTCGCGAGCACGCATGCCGAGCCGATCGACTTCGGCGAGGCGCTGGCGCACGCGCGCGGCGCCGGCCTGGCCAACCTGCTGGCGATGGATTTCCAGCAGCGCGCGCAGCGGCTGCGCGCCATCGCCAAGTACCTCGGCGAGCACAAGGAAGAGCTCTATGCGATCTCCGCGCACACCGGCGCCACCCGCGCCGACAGCTGGATCGACATCGAGGGCGGCGCCGGTACGCTGGCCGCCTATGCCGGGCTCGGTGCCGGCGAGCTGCCCTCGGGCAACCTGGTGCACGAAGGGCCCGCGATGCCGCTCGGCAAGAAGGGCGGCTTCGCCGGCACCCACATCCTGGTGCCGCGGCGCGGCGTGGCGGTGCACATCAACGCCTTCAATTTCCCGGTCTGGGGCCTGCTCGAAAAATGGGCGCCGAGCTTTCTCGCCGGCATGCCCTGCATCGGCAAGCCGGCCACCTCGACCAGCTACCTCACCGAAGCGCTGGTGCGCCTGATGCACCGCTCGGGCCTCCTGCCCGAGGGCAGCCTGCAACTGGTGATCGGCAGCACCGGCGACCTGCTCGACCGGCTCGACGGCAGCGACGTCGTGACCTTCACCGGCTCGGCCGATACCGCCGCCAAGCTGCGCGTGCATCCCAACATCGTGCGCCAGTCGATTCCGTTCAATGCCGAGGCCGACTCGCTGAACTGCGCCATCCTGGCGCCCGATGTCTCGCCCGACGACGAGGAGTTCGATCTCTTCGTCAAGGAAGTCGCGCGCGAGATGACTGTCAAGTCGGGCCAGAAATGCACTGCCATCCGGCGCGCCATCGTGCCGCGCCAGCACCTGGATGCCGTGGCCCAGCGCCTGAGTGCGCGATTGGCGAAGACGGTGGTCGGCGATCCCGCGCGCGAGGACGTGCGCATGGGCGCGCTGGCCTCGCATGCGCAGCAGGCCGACGTCGCCGAGCGCGTGCGCCAGCTGATGCAGGACGCCGAACTGGTCTACGGCGAACGCGACGGCTTCGCGCCGCAGGGCGAGGGCGTGTCCGGCGGGGCCTTCTTCTCGCCGACCTTGCTGCTGTCGCGCAACCCGATGCACCATGACGCGGTGCATGACGTCGAGGCCTTCGGGCCGGTCAGCACCTTGATGGCCTACGACGGCCTCGACGAAGCGCTGGCGCTGGCCGCACGCGGCCGCGGCAGCCTGGTCGGCACGCTGGTCACCAAGGACCCGGCAATTGCCGCCCGGGCCATTCCGGTGGCTGCCGCGCACCATGGGCGCCTCCTGGTGCTGGACCGGGAGGCGGCGGTGGAGTCGACCGGCCATGGCTCGCCGCTGCCCTTCCTGAAGCACGGCGGCCCGGGCCGCGCCGGCGGCGGCGAGGAGCTCGGCGGCCTGCGCGCGGTCAAGCACTATCTGCAGCGCGCGGCGCTGCAGGGCTCGCCCAGCATGATCGCCGCCGTCACCGGCGAATACATGCGCGGCGCCAAGCTGAACGAATCGGAGCTGCATCCCTTCCGCAAGCATTTCGAGGATCTGCAGATCGGCGACTCGCTGCTGACGCATCGCCGCACGGTGGGTGAGGCCGACATCGTGGCCTTCGGCGGCATCTCGGGCGACTACTTCTACATGCACTTCGATGAAGTGGCGGCCAAGGAGAGCCCCTTCGGCCAGCGCATCGCGCACGGCTACTTCGTGCTGTCGGCCGCCGCGGGCCTGTTCGTCTCGCCGGCGCCGGGGCCGGTACTGGCCAACTACGGGCTGGACACGCTGCGCTTCGTCAAGCCGGTGGGCATCGGCGACACCATCCGCGCACGGCTGACCTGCAAGCGCAAGATCGACCGGCAGAGGAAGGACGCCAACGGCGTCGGCCAGGGCGTGGTGGCATGGGATGTCGAAGTGACCAACCAGGACGGCGATGTGGTCGCCAGCTACGACATCCTGACCCTGGTGGCAAAGCACGGCTGATCGAGCGATTGATGTGCGGCTGAAACGGGTCGCGCTCCTACAATCGCCGCCACGGCGCGCCCCCTAGGATCGCAGCCTGGAGATTCTCCCCATGGCTGCATCCACCTCGGCGCGCGAGGCACTGGCGCCCTATCGCGGCAAGCGCGATTTCAGGAAGACACCCGAGCCGCGCGCCGGCGGCCGATCGGGCCGCGGTGCCCTGTCCTTCGTCGTGCAGAAGCACCATGCGAGCCGGCTGCACTACGACTTCCGGCTCGAACTCGACGGCACCCTGAAGAGCTGGGCCGTGCCCAAGGGCCCCTGCCTCGACCCCAAGGTGAAGCGCATGGCGGTGCAGGTCGAGGACCATCCGATCTCCTATGCCAGCTTCGAGGGCACCATCCCGGCCAAGCAGTACGGCGCCGGCAGCGTGATCGTCTGGGACCGCGGCGAATGGGCCGCCGAGGGTGATGCGCGCCAGGGGCTGGCCGAGGGCAAGCTGAAGTTCGAATTGCGCGGCGCCAAGCTGCGCGGCCACTGGACCCTGGTGCGCATGCATGGCAAGGACGAAAGCCATGAGCCCTGGCTGCTCATCAAGGAGCGCGATGGCGAGGCGCGTCCGCTCGCCGACTTCGACGTGGTCGAGGCCGAGCCCGACAGCGTGCTGAGCGGACGCGGCGTCGACAATCCGCCGCCGGTGACCTACGGCCAGCAGGCGCCCGAGCCGCCCGCCGCCAGCCAGCCGGCGCCCAAGGCCGAGGGCCGCAAGGCGCCGCTGCCCGCCGCGCTGGCGCCGCAGCTCGCCACCCTGGCCGCCGCGCCGCCGGCCAGGCCGGAGGACTGGCTGTATGAACTCAAGTTCGACGGCTACCGCCTGCTGGCGCGCATCGACGGCGACAAGGTCCGGTGCATCACGCGCAACGGCCACGACTGGACCGCGAAGCTGCCGCAGCTGGCCCTGGCGCTGGCGAAACTCAAGACCCGCTCGGCCTGGCTCGACGGCGAGATCGTGGTCGAAGGCGACAACGGTGCGCCCGATTTCCAGGCGCTGCAGAACGCCTTCGACAGCGGCGCGACCCAGGCCATCGAATACTGGCTGTTCGACGCCCCCTTCCTGGACGGCCTCGACCTGCGCGCCTTGCCGGTCGAGGAACGGCGCGAGCGCCTGGCGCGGCTCCTGGGCAAGAAGCCGCCGGCCCCGCTGCGCCTGAGCCAGGCCTTCGAGGCCGCACCGCGCGAGCTGCTGACCTCGTCGGCGCGGCTGGGCTTCGAAGGCATCGTCGGCAAGCGCAAGGGCTCGGGCTATGTGTCTGCGCGCTCGCCCGACTGGATCAAGTTGAAGAACCAGCTGCGCCAGGAGTTCGTGATCGGCGGCTACACAGCGCCGAAGGGGTCGCGCTCGGGCTTCGGCGCGCTGCTGCTGGGCGTGCACGACGAACAGGGCCGGTTGCGCTACTGCGGCAATGTCGGCACCGGGTTCGACGAGAGCCGGCTGGCCGACATCAAGGCCCGGCTCGACAGGCAGCACGGCAGCAAGTGCCCGTTCACG
>DASXKG010000526.1:0-2044 GCA_036496965.1 Variovorax sp. | reverse complement strand
AGGGCGACGTCGACATCCTGGCGGCCGCCAGCGGCGGCTTCAAGGCCGATGTGCCGACGGCCGCGATCTTCCTGAACCGGGGCGAGCCTTTCGCGGTCGGCCAGACACTGGTCCAGAAGGACCTGGCAAAGACGCTCAGGGCCGTCAGCCGCGACGGCGCCGACGGCTTCTACAAGGGGCCGGTCGCGTCTGCCATCGTGGCCTCGAGCCGGGCCGGCCATGGGCTGGTTTCCCAGGTCGATCTGGACCAGTACCGGCCGCGCGAGCTGGCGCCGGTCGAGTGCGACTACCGCGGCTACCGCGTGGTCTCCGCGCCGCCGCCCAGCTCGGGCGGCGTGGCCTTGTGCGAGATGCTCAACATCCTGGAGGGCTATCCGCTGAAGTCGCTCGGCTTTCGCTCGGCACAGGGCGTGCACTACCAGATCGAGGCGATGCGGCATGCCTACATCGATCGCGACAGCGCGCTGGGCGACCCCGACTTCGTGCAGAACCCGGTCGACCGGCTGATCGACAAGGCCTATGCGGCGCGCATTCGCGCCTCGATCGATCCGGACCGGGCCGGCGTGTCGAAGGAGCTCCAACCCGGCACCGCGCCGCATGAGGGCAGCAACACCACGCACTACTCGATCGTCGACCAGTGGGGCAACGCCGTGGCGGTGACCTACTCGCTCAACGACTGGTTCGGCGCCCAGGTGACGGCCGCCGGAACCGGGGTCGTGCTCAACGACACGATGGACGATTTCAGCAGCGGGCCCGGCGTGCCGAACCTCTACGGCCTGGTGCAAGGCAGCGCCAACGCGATCGCGCCGGGCAAGCGTCCGCTCAGCTCGATGAGTCCGACCATCCTGACCCGCGACGCCAAGCCGGTGTTCGTGGTCGGCACGCCGGGCGGCAGCATGATCATCACCACCGTACTGCATGCCATTTTGAACGTGGTCGACTACGGCATGGATGTGCAGGAGGCCGTGGATGCGCCCCGTTTCCACCAGCAGTGGCTGCCCGACGTGACCCGGCTCGAACCTTTCGCGATCAGCCCCGACACGCGCCAGCTGCTCGCCGACATGGGCCATCCGATGGAAGTGGCGCGGCCCATCAATCAGCTGGAAGCGATCATCGTCGGGGCACCATCCCTGGGTGGCCGGCCGGTGGGCGCCAACCGGTACTACGGCGCCAACGATCCGCGCCACAACACCGGCCTGGCCCTGGGCTACTGATGCGCCTCGAAGAGCTTCTCTACACCCAGGGCTTCGGCACCCGCCGCGTCTGCGCGGGGCTGGTGCAGCAGGGCTTCGTTGCCGTCGGCGCTGCGCCCCTCACCGATCCCGGCGCCGAGGTCGAGGCGGCCGAAGGCCTGCGCTTCCGGGTCCAGGGCGTCGAGTGGGCGTACCACGAGAAAGCCTACCTGATGCTGAACAAGCCGGCCGGCACCGAGTGTTCGCAAAAGCCTTCCACCTACCCGAGCATCTACACGCTGCTGCCGTCGCCGCTTCGGCAGCGGCCGAACAAGGGCGCGGTGCAGGGCGTGCAGGCGATCGGTCGGCTCGACCAGGACACCACCGGCCTGCTGCTGCTGACCGACGACGGCCAGTTCATCCACCGCATGGGCTCGCCCCGGCACCACGTGCCGAAGGTCTACGAAGTGACGACCCGCCATCCTGTCGACGAGGGCCAGGTGGCGCGGCTGCTGGCCGGCGTGGTGCTGGACGACGATCCCAGGCCGGTGCGTGCCGCGGCCTGCGAGACCGGCGGGCCGCTGCAGCTCAGCCTCACACTGACAGAGGGCAAGTACCACCAGGTCAAGCGCATGCTGGCTGCGGTGGGCAACCGCGTCGAGTCACTGCATCGCTCGCGCATCGGCACACTGACCCTGCCGGCCGAACTGGCGCCGGGGCAGTGGCGCTGGCTCGGCGCGGAGCAGGTCGAATCGCTGCGCCATGCCCGCGCCGGCGGCCCGGGGCTCGCCTGAGACGGCGTTATCCTCGGCGACGATGCGTCTCCTCCTCGATTCCTTCTGGCGCGCGGTTGCCTATTGCCTGCACCCGCG
>DASXKG010000525.1:0-8179 GCA_036496965.1 Variovorax sp. | reverse complement strand
CCTATTCGCTCTTCGTCTGGGCCCTGACCTCGCGCTATCCGCGCTACCTGACGGCCTCGATGCCGATCTTGGCGCTGGTCGCGGTGCTGGGCTGGCAGGTGCTGTTCGGCGGGCTGGCCGGCGGCTTGCGGCGCGTGCTGCGCCGCTGGAGCGCCGGCGGCGGGCTGGACCGCGCCGGGCGCTGGCTCGGCGTGCTGCTGCTGGTCGCGGGCTGCGGCGCCTCGTTCTACCTGGCCCGGCAGAAGCTGGCGCTGGTCGCCGTCACGCCGGCCGAACGCGCGGCGCTGCTGGAGGAGCGGGTGCACGGCTACGCCGTGATGAACTACCTGCGCGAACACGCCACCGGCAAGGTCTACCAGATCGCGCTGAGCGAAGCGACCTACTACGGTCCCTCGCCGGTCTGGGGCGACGCGATCGGTCCTTGGCGCTATGCCGACTTCATCGTGCTGCCGCCGGCCGAGTTTGCCCGTAAGCTCGCGGGACTCGGCTTCGAGGCGGTCGCGGCGAATGCGCAGTACGCCGCCTACCTCGAATCCCGGCCCGGCTTCCTTGACCATTTCGCCCTGATGTACGAGAAAGATGGCGCCAAGGCCTACCGCATCCTGCCCTTCAAACAAGAATGACCGAAGAAGCCATTGATCCGCGCGCGCTGCGCATCGCCGCCGTGATTCCGTGCTTCAACGAGGCGCTGGCCATCGCCCAGGTGGTGGCCGAGTTCAAGGCCGCCTTGCCCGAGGCCGAGATCCACGTCTTCGACAACAACTCGACCGACGACACCGCCGGCGTTGCCCGCGCCAGCGGCGCGACCGTGACCCATGTGGCCCTGCGCGGCAAGGGCAACGTGGCGCGGCGCATGTTCGCCGACGTCGAAGCCGACGTCTACGTGATGGTCGACGGCGATGCCACCTACGACATCGGCGAGGTGCGCCGCATGATCGACCTGCTGGTCGAGGGCAACCTCGACATGGTGGTGGGCTCGCGCGTGGACGACGGCGCCGACGCGCAGACCTACCGCCGGGGCCACCGCTTCGGCAACGCGGTGCTGACCGGCGCGGTGGCGAGCCTGTTCGGCGGCCGGCTGACCGACATGCTGTCCGGCTACCGCGTGTTCTCCCGGCGCTATGCGAAGTCCTTCCCGGCGGTGTCGAAGGGCTTCGAGATCGAGACCGAACTCACGGTGCATGCGCTGGAACTGCGCATGGCCATTGCCGAGGTGCCGGTGCGCTACCGCTCGCGACCCGAAGGCTCGCAGAGCAAGCTGTCGACCTACCGCGACGGCTGGCGCATCCTGAAGACCATCTGCCAGCTCTTCGTCAGCGAGCGGCCGCTGCAGTTCTTCGGCAGCATCGCGGGCCTGCTGGCGCTGCTGTCGATCGTGCTGGCCGAGCCGCTGGTCGCCACCTATCTGCGCACCGGCCTGGTACCGCGCTTCCCCACCGCGGTGCTGGTGACCGGCCTGATGCTGGTGGCGATGCTGTCCTTCGTCTGCGGCGTGGTCCTGCACACGGTGACGATCGGGCGCCAGGAGGCCAAGCGGCTGTGCTATCTGGCGATCCCGGGCGTGCGCTACCGGGGCCGGCCATGAAGATCGGGCGCGAGTTCCTGTCCTTCGCCGTGGTCGGCGCGATCGGCTTCGTCGTCGACCTGGGCGTGCTCTACCTGCTGGCGCCCAAGCTCGGCTGGTATGGGGCCCGCGTGGTGTCGTTCCTCTCCGCGGCCACCGCGACCTGGGCGCTGAACCGGCACTACACCTTCAGCGCGCGCCGCTCGGGCCAGTCGATCGTGCGTGAATACGGCCGCTACCTGGTGACGATGCTGGCCGGTGCGCTGGTCAACTACGCGGTCTATGCGATGACGCTGCATGCGGTCGACGGCCGCCTGGCGCCGGCGCTGGGCGTGGCGCTGGGCAGTTGCGCCGGGCTCGCGGTGAACTTCCTGACGGCGCGGCACCTGGTCTTCAGGCCGGCCCGCAAGCCTTGAGCGATGGCTTCAGTGCGCGCCTGAAACCAGCACCGGGATCTCGGTCGCCGGCGGCGTGTTGCGGCTGCGCCCGCAGCGCACGATGCCGTCGATCATCACCATGCCGACGCCCGGAATGTCGCCCAGCTGGACGCTTTCGAGCAGGGTCTTGCCGGCCGTGTGCTGGGCCCGGTCCATGAAGACGAAGTCGGCATCGCGGCCGACCTCGATGAGCCCGCAGTTGAGCTTGCGGATGCGCGCCGTGTTGCCGGTGGCGAAGCAGAACACCAGCTCGGCGGGAATGTTCGCCAGCGAGGACAAGAGCGCCACCATGCGCAGGATGCCCAGCGGCTGCGCGCCCGAGCCGGCCGGGCCGTCGGTGCCCAGGATCACGCGGTGCGGGCATTTCAGGTCCAGCGCCGCCTTGGCCGCGGCGATGGCCACGCGTTCGTTGCCGTTGTGCACGATCTCGATCGCCCGCACGGATTTCTCGCACAGCTCGCACACGTGGCGCAAGGGCAGCGCGGTGTGGCCGCCGTTGATGTGGCCGATGACATCGGCGTCGGCTTCGAGCACCACGTCCTTGTCGATCAGGCCCGAGCCGGGGATCGACGGGCCACCCGTGTGGATGGTGCTCTGGATGCCGTGCTTGCGCGCCCAGGCCACCATCTCCCTGGCCTCGTAGCCGGCCTTGACCGAACCCAGGCCGATCTCGCCCAAGAGGCCGACGCCGGCCTCGGCCAGTTCCTTGAAGTCGCTCTCGACCATGCCCTTCTCGATCACCGGCGCACCGGCCAGCACCTTGACCCCGCCGGGGCGGAAGTTGTCGAAGGCGCGCTGCGCCGTGATGGCCAGCGCCTTCAGGCCGACGATGTCCTTGGGCCGGCCGGGCAGGTGCACCTCGCCGGCCGAGATCATGGTGGTGACGCCGCCGTTCATCGTCGATTCGATCCAGCCCAGCTGGTTCTGACGCGGCGTCCAGTCGCCGAACACCGGATGCACGTGGCTGTCGATCAGGCCCGGTGCGACGCAGGTCTTCTTGGCGTCGATGACCGTCCGTGCGCCTTCGGTGTCGCAGTCCTTCTCCTTGCCGAGCGCGACGATCAGGCCGTCGTTCACGACCAGGGTGTCGGCGTCGAGGATCGGCCGGTCGATGTCGCCCGAGAGCAGCAGCCCTATGTTCCGGATGACGACCTTGCCCGACTTTGCGGTGCTCGCGACTTCTGCCATGTCTTGATCCCCTGGAGAGTGGAAGTTTCATCCTCGGAAGCACCCGCATCGACCGCGCGCAGCACGGTCTCGATCACGAAGTCTTCCCAGTGCGCGACGGCCTCCGGAGACTCCAGGGGCTCGCCGAGGAAGGCGGTCAGCGTGTGCCGGTTCGAGGTGTAGAAGTAGCCGGTCGAGGCGATCAGCAGGTACAGGTCGCGCGCTGCCACGCCATCGCGGAACAGCCCCTGCGCGACGCCCGCGGCCACGATCTCGCTGATGATCGAGATCGCGCGCGACGAGTATTCGCGCGCCCGCAGCGACTTGGCGATGTGCCGGCCCTTGTGCAGGTTCTCGGTGTTGAGCAGGGTGACGAATTCGGGGTTCTTGCGGTAGTAGCCGAGCACGAAGCGGATCACCGCGGCGAGCGATTCCACCGGCCGCGAGGCATCGAGCGCGAGCGCCGCCTCGGCGTCGTCCATGCGGCGGTAGATGCCTTCGAGCACCGCGATGAACAGGCCTTCCTTGCTGCCGAAGTAGTAGTAGATCATGCGGTCGTACGACTGCGCGGCCTTGGAGATCTTCTCGACGCTGCCGCCGTCGTAGCCGTACTTGGCGAACACCTTGGTGGCCGCGCGCAGGATGCTCTCGCGCGTGGCTTGCGCAGCCGCCTCGCGCACGCCGGTGCGGCGCGTCGCGGGCTTGGGTGGGCCCTTGCGGGCGGCTGCCTTGGCCTCGGGCATCGGCGCTTTATTTTTCCGCGAAGGCGCGTTCGACCACGAAGTCGCCCGGCGTGGAGGTGTTGCCTTCCTTGAAGCCGCGCGCCTCGAGAATGCGCTTCAGGTCGACCAGCAGGCCGGGGCTGCCGCACAGCATCACACGGTCTTCGGCGGCATTGAGCGGCGGCAGGCCGAGGTCGTCGGTGAGCTTGTTGCTTTCGATGAGCTCGGTGATGCGGCCCATGTTGCGGAACTCCTCGCGCGTCACGGTCGGGTAGTAGAGCAGCTGCTTTTCGATCATCTCGCCCAGGATCTCGTGCTTGGGCAGGTGGTCGGTCACCAGGTCGTGGTAGGCCAGCTCGTCGATCTGGCGCACGCCGTGCACCAGCACCACCTGCTGGAACTTCTCGTAGGTGTCGGGGTCGCGGATGACGCTCATGAAGGGCGCCAGCCCGGTGCCGGTGCCGAACAGGTACAGCCGCTTGCCGGGCAGCGTGTAGTCGATCAGCAGGGTGCCGGTGGGCTTGCGCCCGACGATGACGGTGTCGCCCACCTGGATGTGCTGCAGCCTGGAGGTGAGCGGGCCCTCCTCGACCTTGATGCTCAGGAACTCCAGGTGTTCCTCGTAGTTGGGGCTGACGATGCTGTAGGCGCGCAACAGCGGCTTGTTGTTCACCTTCAGGCCGATCATCGTGAAATGGCCGTTCGAGAAGCGCAGCGCCGGGTCGCGCGTGGTGGTGAACGTGAACAGCCGGTCGGTCCAGTGGTGGACGCTGAGCACGCGTTCTTCGCTGAATGCACTCATAAGGGTCGGAAATGGTTGTGGACGGAAAAGGGAACCCTCTATTGTCGACGACGCCCCGCGAAATCACCGTTGCAAGCTGCGGGCCGCTTTGCTACATTGAACTCGAATGTAGTGTTTGCCACATGAACGTGTAGTGAATGCTACACAATCGTCAGTTCCAGCACAAGCGTTCCCCTCCCGCCCACCTGCCTCCCACGAGAAACGCCCGCATGACCGAACATACCAAGACAGACGGATTGCCAGGCATGGACATGCCGGTATTGCCCGAGCTTTCCGGGCGGGCGCCGCTGCGCAACGAGCGCATGAACGCCGCCAAGGTCGAATGCAACGCCTGCCCGGTGCTCTGCCAGATCTCCGAAGGCCGCACCGGCGCCTGCGACCGCTATGCCAACCGCGCCGGCGTGCTGGTGCGCGTCGATCCGGTGGTGCTGCTGCGGCGTGCCCTGCAAAGCGATGCGCCGGCGCTGGTTCCCTTCGCGCGGGCCGGCGCCGATGGCGAAGAAGCCAAGGCCGAAGACGACGATACGTGGAGCGGCGATCTCCTGCACGCCGACGAGGTCTTCGTGACCGGCGTGGGCTCTTCCACCACCTATCCCGACTACAAGCCCGCGCCCTTCATCGTGGCCTCCAAGGCCCAGGGCGTGGACATGGTCACGGTGGTCACCGAGGGCATCTTCAGCTATTGCAGCTTCAAGGTGAAGATCGACACCGACCGCTTCCTCGGCGCCGAGCAGGCCAACGTGCGCTATCGCGGCGAGGTGGTGGGCCATGTCACCACCGCCGAGTACGGCTCGCAGATGCTGTCGCTGGGGGGCGTGCACCATCTCACCGGCGGCAGCAAGAAGGAAGGCCGCATGACGGCCGAGCTGATGCAGCTGCTGGGCAACAAGCAGCCGGCCGAATGCGTGATCGACGGCGGCGCCAGCATGCTGATCCAGGCCGGCCGCGCGCCGATCGTGAACGGCATCGAGGAAAAGCGCATGCGCGTGGGTTGCGGCTCGGCGGCCATCGGGATCTTCGCGCGCCAGCTGTTCGGCCAGGCGGATGAAGTGGTGGTGGTCGACGACCACATCACCGGCGTGCTGACCGAGCACCAGGCCGGCCGCTGCCTCGACATGCCGGCCTCCGGGATCCAGATGCGCGGGCGCAAGTCGACGCCCGGGCGCTATTTCCAGGTGGCGAATCCGGGCAACGGCTGGGGCGGCACCGACATCGACGACCCCTTGTCCATCATCGAGGGCTGGGAAGAGGGCGTGGCGCGGCCCGGCCTGCGCCTGTTGATGACCTCCACCACCGGCGAGCATGCGCAGTGGTACGTGCTGGATGACCGGCTGCAGCCGGTGGAGCAGGCCATGCCCGCCGAAGTGCGGCGCGTGGTCGAGCGCATCGGCGAGAACTGCGAGCCCTCGCTGTGCACCGTGCTGTTCCTCGGCGGCGCGGGCGGCAGCCTGCGCGCCGGCGTGACCGAGAACCCGGTGCTGCTCACGCGGGCCATCAAGCAGGCGCTGGTCAATGTCACCTGCGGCGGTGCGCCGGCCTATGTGTGGCCGGGCGGCGGCATCACCGTCATGGCCGACGTGCTGCGCATGCCCGACCACAGCTTCGGCACCGTGCCGACGCCGGCCATCGTGGCGCCGATCGAATTCAGCATGCGGCTCGCCGACTATGCCGCCCTGGGCGGCCACATGGAGCATGTGTTCTCGCTCGAACAGGCGCTCTCGCGCGGTGCCTGGCAGCCCGATGGCGCGCCGCTGGCACGCCAATGGCTGCGCATGGACGCGGCCAATCCCTGGCCGCTGTTGCAGCCGCCGATGCTCGGCTGATGACCATGGGCGCACAACGCACCGCGCTCGAAGGCGGCCGCTGGCACCTGAACCACGGCCCCATCGACATCATTGCCGAGGCCCAGGGCGACGCGGTCGAGGTCGCGGTGGCGCACGAACTGGCTTGGCGGCGCTTTGCCGCGGTGCTCGACGAACTGGTGGCCGAGCTGCCGCTGTTGCGCCAGCCGGTGGGCGACCGGTGCCCGCTCCAGGGTCCGATTGCGCAGCGCATGTGGCGCGCCTGTGCACCGTTCAGTGCCGGCTTCATCACGCCGATGGCCGCGGTCGCGGGCGCCGTGGCGCAGGAGCTGATCGGCTGCTTCGAGCGGCCCGGCATCGAGCGCGCTTGGGTCAACAACGGCGGCGACATCGCGCTGCACCTGGCGCCCGGCGCCTGCGCGCGCGTGGGCCTGTTCGCCGATCTGGCGCGCTTCGATCTGAGCGATGCCGGACCCCTGGCGACGGACGGCCAGTTCGAGATCCGCGCCGAGCAGCCGGTGCGCGGCATCGCCACCAGCGGCTGGCGCGGCCGCAGCTTCTCGCTCGGCATTGCCGACAGTGTGACGGTGCTGGCGGCCAGCGCGGCCGAGGCCGATGCCGCGGCCACCGTCATCGCCAATGCGGTCGACGTCGACGACCCGGCCATCCGCCGCCTGCCGGCCAGCGCCTGCAAGGACGACAGCGACCTCGGCGACATCCCGGTGACCACGGACGTGCCGCCGTTGGCGCCCGCGCAGGTGCAGCGCGCACTCGACGCCGGCGCCGAACGCGCGACGGCCTTGCAGCGGCTCGGACTGGTGGCCTCGGCGCTGCTCGTTTGCCAGGGGCAGTGGCGCCTGCTGCAGCCCTTAAGCTCGGGGCTTGCGCCGGTTTGGAACCGCATCGGCGGCGCTGCAAATGGTTCAGTATTTGCTTGATGAAAAGCTCATGATCGATATACGTCGCGTGTTCACCCAGGTCGAGCACATCCACCACGAATTCGGACCGCGTGCGGCGACGCCGCTGGTGCGCGGCGCCATCGCGGTGGTGCTGGCCAATCCTTTTGCCGGCCGCTACGAGCCCGACATCCTGCCGATGATGGCGCTGCTCGATCCGGTCGGCCTCGACATGGCGCACCGGCTGCATGCGGCCATGGACGTGCCGCTGGCGCAGATCGCCACCTACGGCAAGGGGGCCATCGTCGGCGCCGCCGGCGAGCAGGAGCACGGCGCGCTGTGGCATGTGCCCGGCGGCTATGCGATGCGCGAACTGCTGGGCTGGAAGGGCGATCGCGATGCTTATCGCCAGGGCCAGGGCCAGGCCGAAGAAAAAAGCGGCCAGCCCGGCAATGCGCTGGCGATCGTGCCCTCGACCAAGAAGGTCGGCCCGCCGGGCGCCGCGCTCGATGTGCCGCTCACCAACATCAATGCCAGCTATGTGCGCGGCCAGTTCGACGCGATCGAGGTGCGGGTGCCGGGCGCGCCGGCGGCCGACGAGATCGTCTACATCCTGGCGATGAGCACCGGCTACCGGGTGCATGAACGGGTCGGCGGATTGCGCGCCGAGAACATCAGCAAATGGGATGGCTTGAGATGAGGCCCCCACGCTCCCCACTGCGTGTGGTTCGCTGCCCCCCGAGGGGGCCGCAGGCCGCCTTGGGGCGGCCCGGCGCCGGCCTGAGGCCC
>DASXKG010000524.1:0-4837 GCA_036496965.1 Variovorax sp. | reverse complement strand
CTCCGCCGGCACCGACATCCAGAAGGTGCGGATGAAGTTCGCTTCGCCCGGCAGCACGCGGCGCAGCGATTTGTCGGGGCCGGCGATGAAGGCCGGCAGCACCGCGATGCCGGCGCCGGCCAGCGCAGCCTGGTATTGCGCGAGGATGCTGGTGCTGCGCAGCGCGAATGAATCGGGCTTGTAGAGCTCGTCGAGGTATTGCAACTCCTTGCTGAAGAGCAGGTCGTCGACATAGCTGATGAAGGTGTGGCCGCGCAGGTCTTCGCGCTTCGTGATCGCGCCGTGCCCGGCCAGATAGGCCTTCGAGGCATAGAGGTGCAAGGCGTAGTCGGTGAGCTTGGTCACCACCACCGGGCCGCGCGCCGGGCGTTCGAGCGAGATCACGATGTCGGCTTCGCGCCGCGACAGATGCACCAGCCGCGGCATCGCCAGCAGGTCGATGACGAGCTTCGGATGCTGCTGCGCGAACAGGGCGAGCTGGGGCGCGAGCACGATGGTGCCGAATCCTTCGGTGGCGCCGATGCGCACCAGCCCCGACAAGCCCTCCTGCGAGACCGGGGCGGCGCTTTCGACGGCAAGGAAGGCGCTCTCCATCGACTCGACCTGCGGCTGCAGGCGGCGGCCCGCTTCGGTCAGGCGGTGGCCGTCGGCCTCGCGGGAGAAGAGCGCGGTGCCGACCTGTTTTTCAAGTGCCTGGATCCGGCGCGCCACCGTGGTGTGGTCGACCCCGAGCCGGCGCGCAGCGCCGACCAGCGTGCCCGAGCGTGCGAGTTCGAGGAAGAAGCGCAGGTTGTCCCAGTCCATGATCTGCAATTATGCAGACCGATGATGCGATTTTGTCTATTGCCATAGCAAATCTGCAAAGCTAGCATTGCTCGCTGAACCCCCATCAAGGAGACACGTTTTCATGGACGCCACCACCACCCCCAAGACCCAGGTCGCCACCGTCAAGCTGCTGATCGGCGGCAAGTTCGTCGAATCGAAGACCACCGAATGGCGCGACATCGTCAACCCGGCCACGCAAGAGGTGCTGGCCAAGGTGCCGTTCGCGACCGCCGCCGAAGTCGATGCCGCCGTGGCTTCGGGCAAGGAAGCCTTCAAGACCTGGCGCAAGACGCCGATCGGCGCCCGCGCGCGCATCTTCCTCAAGTACCAGCAGCTGATCCGCGAGAACATGGCCGAGCTGGCCGCGATCCTCACCGCCGAACAGGGCAAGACGCTGCCCGATGCCGAAGGCGACGTGTTCCGCGGCCTCGAGGTGGTCGAGCACGCGGCAGGCATCGGCAACCTGCAGCTCGGCGAGCTGGCCAACAACGTGGCCAATGGCGTCGACACCTACACGCTGCTGCAGCCGCTGGGCGTCTGCGCCGGCATCACGCCGTTCAACTTCCCGGCGATGATCCCGCTGTGGATGTTCCCGATGGCGATCGTCACCGGCAACACCTTCGTGCTGAAGCCCTCCGAGCAGGACCCGATGGTCACGATGCGGCTGTGCGAGCTCGCGCTCGAAGCCGGCATTCCGGCCGGTGTGCTCAACGTGGTGCATGGCGGGGAATCGGTGGTCAACGCGATCTGCGATCACAAGGACATCAAGGCGATCTCCTTCGTCGGCTCGACCAAGGTCGGCACCCATGTCTACAACCGCGCCACCCTGGCCGGCAAGCGGGTGCAATGCATGATGGGCGCGAAGAACCATGCCATCGTGATGCCCGACGCCAACAAGGAGCAGACGCTCAATGCCCTGGCCGGCGCGAGCTTCGGCGCCGCCGGCCAGCGTTGCATGGCAGTGTCGGTCGCGGTGCTGGTGGGCGAGGCGCAGAAATGGGTGCCCGAGATGGTCGCCAAGGCCAAGACGCTGAAGATCGGCGCCGGCACCGAGAAGGGCGTGGACGTCGGGCCGCTGGTGTCCTGCGCGGCTTACGAGCGCGTCAACAGCCTGATCGAACGCGGCGTGGCCGATGGGGCGACGCTCGCGCTGGACGGCCGCAAGCCGACCGTGCCGGGCTACGAGAAGGGCAACTTCGTCGGCCCGACGGTGTTTGCCGACGTGAAGCCGGGCATGGCGATCTACGACCAGGAGATCTTCGGGCCCGTGCTCTGTCTGGCCAACGCAGACAGCATCGACGAGGCGATCGAGTTGATCAACGCCAATCCGAACGGCAACGGCACCGCGATCTTCACCCAGTCGGGTGCCGCGGCGCGCCGCTTCCAGGAAGACATCGACGTCGGCCAGGTCGGCATCAACGTGCCGATCCCGGTGCCGGTGCCGATGTTCTCGTTCACCGGCTCGCGCGCTTCCAAGCTCGGCGACCTGGGCCCCTACGGCAAGCAGGTGGTGTTGTTCTACACGCAGACCAAGACCGTGACCGAGCGCTGGTTCGACGACAGCACCGTCTCGCACGGGGTGAACACCACCATCAGTCTCAAGTAAGCTCGTCCGCATGGACTTCGAGCTGACAGAGGAACAGCGCGCCTTTGCCCAGACGGCGCGCGACTTCGCATCCAGCGAATTCGCGCCCCATGCGGCGCGCTGGGACGCCGAGGCGATCTTCCCCAGGGAGGCGATCGCCAAGGCCGGCGAATTGGGCTTTTGCGGCCTCTATGCGCCCGAGAGCATCGGCGGCCTGGCGTTGCCGCGGCTCGATGCGGCGCTGGTGTTCGAGGAGATGGCGGCGGTCGATCCGTCGACCACTGCCTTCATCACCATCCACAACATGGCGACCTGGATGCTCGGCAGCTGGGGCGGCCCCGCGGTGCGCGCGCGCTGGGGCGAGGACCTGACCAGCGGCCGCAAGCTGGCCTCCTACTGCCTGACCGAGCCCGGCGCCGGCTCCGACGCGGCATCGCTGAAGACGCGTGCCGAGTTGCAGGGCCACGAGTACGTCATCAATGGGGGTAAAGCGTTTATTTCCGGCGCTGGTTCGACCGATGTGCTGGTTCTGATGGCGCGCAGCGGCGGCGGCGGCGCGGGCGGCATCTCGGCCTTCGCGCTGCCCTCTGATGCGCCCGGCATCAGCTACGGCAAGAAGGAGCACAAGATGGGCTGGAACAGCCAGCCCACGCGCAGCATCTCCTTCGACAACGTGCGCATCCCGGCGGAGAACCTGCTGGGCAGCGAGGGCGAGGGCTTTCGCATCGCCATGAAAGGTCTCGACGGCGGCCGCATCAACATCGCCACCTGCTCGGTCGGCGCGGCGCAGGGCGCGCTCGACAGCGCGCGCCGCTACCTGCATGAGCGGCAGCAGTTCGGCAAGCCGCTGGCCAGCTTCCAGGCCTTGCAGTTCAAGTTGGCCGACATGGCGACCGAACTGGTCGCCGCGCGGCAGATGGTGCGGCTCGCGGCCAGCAAGCTGGACGCCGGCCATGCCGATGCCAGCACCTATTGCGCGATGGCCAAGCGCTTCGCCACCGACGCCGGCTTCACGGTCTGCAACGAGGCCCTGCAGCTGCACGGCGGCTACGGCTACCTGAGCGAGTTTCCGCTCGAGCGGCTGGTGCGCGACGCGCGCGTGCACCAGATCCTCGAAGGCACCAACGAAATCATGCGCGTCATCGTGGCGCGCAAGCTCCTCGAAGGCGACAGCGACATCCGATGACCGATTCCATCGTTCTCTTCGAAGAGATCCAGACCGCCCAGAGCCAGCGCTTCGGTCATGCCACGCTCAATGCGCCGGCTTCGCTCAATTCGCTGTCGCTCGACATGGTGCGGCTGCTCACGCCGCAGCTGCGCGCCTGGGCGGCCGATGCCGGCATCGCCGGCGTGCTGCTCGATGGCGCCGGCGAGAAATCCTTCTGTGCCGGCGGCGACCTGCGCCAGCTCTACCAGACGCTGCGCGAATGCGGGGCGAAGCGCAATGCCTACGCCGAGCGCTTCTTCGGCGAGGAGTACGAACTCGACCACCTGATCCACAGCTATCCGAAGCCCTTCCTGGTCTGGGGCCACGGCATCGTGATGGGCGGCGGCGTCGGCCTGATGTCCGGCGCCTCGCACCGTGTCGTCACGGCGCAGAGCCGGATCGCGATGCCGGAGATCAGCATCGGTCTCTATCCGGACGTCGGCGGCAGCTGGTTCCTGCGCCGCATGCCGGGGCGGGTGGGCATCTTCCTGGCGTTGACGGGGGCGCCGCTCAATGCCGCGGATGCCATCTTCTGCGGCCTGGCCGACGTCATGGTGCCGCACGAGCACAAGGCAGCGCTGCTGACCGCGATCGCGGCCGCCCCGTGGCGCGGCGAGGCCCAGGCCGACCGCGCCGCACTGTCGCGCCTGCTGGCCCAGGCGGCCGAGGGGGCTGTGTTGCCGGCCTCGAAGCTGCGCGAACATTTCGACCAGATCAACGCGCTGGTGGCCGGCGACGACCTGCTGGACATCGCGAACCGGCTGCGCACGCTGCAAAGCGCGGACCCCTGGCTGCAGACGGCGGCCAAGACCTTTGCCAGGGGTGCGCCGAGCACGGCTGCGTTGAGCTTCGCGCTCTGGCAGCGCGTGCACCGCATGTCGCTGGCCGAAGTGTTCCGACTCGAGTACTGGGCCTCGCTCGGCTGCTGCGCCCATCACGACTTCGCCGAGGGCATCCGCGCGCTGCTGATCGACAAGGACCGCAACCCGAAGTTGCAACCGGCCACGCTCGAAGAAATCACGCCGGCATTCGTCGAAGACCACCTGCGGCCGCGCGGCGAGATGGCGCCCGAGCTGGCGTCGCTCACTTGAATCCATCCCCTCACGGAGACACATGACATGAAGATCGCATTCATCGGCCTGGGCAACATGGGCGGCCCGATGGCCCTCAACCTCCAGAAGGCCGGCCACGCGCTCAGCGCCTTCGATCTCTCGGCCGAG
>DASXKG010000523.1:0-4040 GCA_036496965.1 Variovorax sp. | reverse complement strand
ATCGCGACCCATCTCACCGGCGCCCTGGGGCTGCGCGGCTTCAGGCTGAACCTGGCCGTGGAGGGGACCTCGAATTACGAACAGCTGCTGGACCTGCTGCCCAGGATCGAACAGTCAGTCGGACCCGAGAAAGCGACGCCTCTGCATCGCGCCCTGCTGGGCAACTGAACTTGCAGCCTCAACTTTGGGGCCCTTGCGGACAGCAATGCTATAATTTACGGCTTTGCCTTGCCACACCGCGTTTAGACGCCGCGGGTGGCTCAACCCCTTCCCCCGGGAAGAAACCCACAAGGAGTGCCGATGCGTCACTACGAAATCATTTTGCTGATCCATCCGGATCAGAGCGAGCAGGTTCCGGCCATGCTGGAGCGCTACAAGGGCCTGATCACCGCCGGCGGCGGCAAGGTCCACCGCGTCGAGGACTGGGGTCGCCGCCAGCTGGCCTACCAGATCAACAAGCTCAACAAGGCGCACTACCTGTGCGTGAACATCGAAGCCGAGCAGACGGTCATGGCCGAGCTCGAGCACGCGTTCAAGTTCAACGACGCCGTTCTGCGCCACCTCACCGTGGTCAAGAAGAAGGCCGACGCCGGCCCGTCCTCGATGATGAAGACGGTCGAGCGCGAAGAGGCCCGCAAGGCCCAGCAGGCCGAATACGCCGCCAACAACAACTGATGAAGTGATGTGAGTGCTGCCGCGGTCAACAGCCTGGTGCTGACGGCCTGCGTCGCCGAACTCGGAAGCCTGCGATTCACCCCTGCCGGATTGCCCGCCATCGACCTGCGGCTCGAACATGAGTCCACAGTGACCGAAGCGGCCCAGCCCCGGCAGATCAAGGCGGCCCTCAAGGCCGTCGCCTTCGGCACAGTGGCCGAACGGCTCGCCAGGCAGTCGATGGGAAGTCTCTGGCAGTTCCAGGGTTTCCTGGCGACACCGGGCAACGGCAAGCACCCGGTGTTTCACGTTCAGGAATTTAGTTAAGTCATTCGCGGGACAGATCTTCAGCTCTGTCCTCGACCATTTAGAAAAGAGGTCCCACCATGGCCACGTTCAAGAAATTCAACAAGGACAAGCGTCCGAAGCGCAACACCCAGTCGCTGCTGTTCAAGCGCAAGCGCTTCTGCCGCTTCACCGTCGCGGGCGTCGAAGAGATCGACTACAAGGACATCGACACCCTGCGCGACTTCATCAGCGAGAACGGCAAGATCATCCCCGCGCGCCTGACCGGCACGCGCGCGATCTACCAGCGCCAGCTCAACACCGCGATCAAGCGTGCGCGCTTCCTCGCGATGGTGCCGTACAGCGACCAACACCGCGTCTAAGGAGCGACACACCATGCAAGTCATTCTTCTGGACAAGGTCGTCAACCTCGGCGTGCTCGGCGAGATCGTCAAGGTCAAGGACGGTTACGCGCGCAACTTCCTGATCCCGCAGGGCCGCGCGCGTCGTGCCACCGAGGCCAACAAGGCCGAATTCGAAGCCAAGCGCATCGAGCTCGAGAAGGCGGCTGCCGCCAAGCTGGCCGAATCGCAGGCGCAAGGCGAGAAGCTCGCCGGCACCACCGTCAAGTTGACGCAGAAGGCCGGCGTCGACGGCCGCCTGTTCGGTTCGGTCACCAACCACGACATCGCCGAAGAGCTGAACAAGCTCGGCTACAAGGTCGCGAAGTCGCAGGTGCGCATGCCCAATGGCCCGATCAAGCTCGCCGGCGACAGCACCGTGAACGTGGCCCTGCACACCGACGTGGTGGTCGAGATCACTGTGGCCGTCTACGGCGAAACGGCGTAAGCGTTTCGTACGCAGCAGCAGCAAGGCCGCCTTCGGGCGGCCTTTGTTTTTCCGGCCGAACATCTTTTACCGCGCGCTGCACCGGTTGATCACCGCTTATTCACAGCCTTGTCCAGTGACGCCGCATGCCGCGCGACTTAGCATGCAGGGTTGCAAGGAGCTTCATGTCCGCAGTTTTTTCCTACGCCGACAACGACCCGTCGGCCGACCGCCAGATCGCGCAGCTGCGCATTCCCCCGCATTCGATCGAAGCCGAATCCAGCGTGCTGGGCGGCCTCCTGCTCGACAACGGCGCCTGGGACCGCATGGGCGACGTGGTGGTCGACAGCGACTTCTATCGCCATGAGCACAAGCTGATCTATGCCGCCATCGGCACCCTGGTCAACGCCAGCAAACCGGCCGACGTGATCACGGTCTACGAGCAGCTGCAGAACCTGGGCAAGGCCGACGAGATCGGTGGGCTGGCGTACCTCAATTCGCTGGCGCAATACGTGCCGAGCGCCAGCAACATCCGGCGCTATGCGGAGATCGTGCGCGAGCGCTCCATCCTGCGCAAGCTGGTGAGCGCCAGCGACGAGATCGCCACCAACGCCTTCAACACCCAGGGCAAGGCGGTCGACAAGATCCTGGACGAGGCCGAGCAGAAGATCTTCAACATCGGCGAGGAAGGCTCGCGCATGAAGCAGGGCTTCCAGGGCATGGATTCCCTGGTGGTCGAACTGCTCGACCGCGTGACCGAGATGGCCGACAACCCGAACGACATCACGGGTGTGCCCACCGGCTTCATCGACCTCGACCGCATGACCTCGGGCTTCCAGGCCGGCGACATGATCGTGCTGGCGGCGCGCCCGTCGATGGGCAAGACCGCGCTGGCGATCAACATTGCCGAGCATGTGGCGCTCAACGAGGGGCTGCCGGTGGCGGTGTTCTCGATGGAAATGGGCGCCTCGCAGCTGGCGGTGCGCATCGTCGGCTCGATCGGCCGCATCGACCAGACCCACCTGCGCACCGGCAAGCTGACCGACGAGGAATGGCCGCGGCTCACCGAAGCCATCGAGAAGCTGCGCAACATCTCGCTGCACATCGACGAGACCCCGGGCCTGACGACCAGCGAGCTGCGCGCCAACGCGCGCCGGCTGGCGCGCCAGTGCGGACAGCTCGGGCTGATCGTGGTCGACTATCTCCAGTTGATGAGCGTGTCGAGCAGCATGAACGACGAGAACCGCGCCACCGCGGTCGGAGAAATCTCGCGCGGCCTGAAGATGCTGGCCAAGGAACTCAAGTGCCCGGTGATCGCGCTGTCGCAGTTGAGCCGGGGCGTCGAATCGCGCACCGACAAGCGCCCCATGATGAGCGACCTGCGCGAATCCGGGGCCATCGAGCAGGATGCCGACGTGATCATGTTCATCTACCGCGACGACTACTACAACAAGGACAGCAAGGAGCCCGGCGTCGCCGAAATCATCATCAGCAAGCAGCGCAACGGGCCGACCGGGATCGTGAAGCTGGCTTTCCTCAAGCCGATCACCAAGTTCGAGAGCCTGGCCGGCGGCGGCGACTACTGAGTACTTCCCTGCAGGCCGCGCAGCATGTCGGCCAGCGTCTTGCCGGGTTCGTCACGAAAGCGCTCGGGAAGCACCTCGATGCGGTCGATGCGGTCGATGCGAAAGCCCCGGAAGTTGTCCCTGAGTTCGCACCAGGCCGAGAAGGTCCAGACCTTGCCCCAGTAGAAGCAGCCCAGCGGGCGCACCGTGCGCTGGCTGGGCGCACCGGCGACGTCGCGGTAGTCCATGCGCAGCTTGTTGCGAGACTGCACGGCCTCGCGCAGCGTCTGCAGCCGGGCGCGCGTGTTCTCGTCGAGCACGTAGGCGGGTGCGTAGATGGCCAGGCTTTCGGCTGAAGCGCGCGCCGCCGGCGGCAGGACCGACAGGATCTTGCCGAGCGAAGACTCGATGTCGCGCGCCATGGCGGTGTCGACCCAGCTCTGCGCCAGGCGGGCCGACGCGACCAGCGCCGCGGCCTCTTCCTGGGTGAACATCAGGGGCGGCAGCTCGAACCCCGCGCCGAGGCGATAGCCCACCCCGGCCTCGCCCTCGACCGGCACGCCCTGGCGCTGCAGGTCGGCGACATCGCGGTACACGGTGCGCTCCGACACCTCCAGCCGCTGGGCCAGGTAGGCGGCCGTGGTCAGGCGCCGGCCGCGCACGAGCTGCACGATCTGGAACAGGCGGTCGCCGCGGCGCATGTTCAGC
>DASXKG010000522.1:0-2188 GCA_036496965.1 Variovorax sp. | reverse complement strand
TGCCTCCGCTGCGCTACGAGCTGGTGCACCGCCTGAAGCACGACTTTCCGGCGCTGCATTTCTCGATCAATGGCGGCTTCGACGACCTGGCGCAGATGCATGCGCACCTGCGCCTGCTCGACGGCGTGATGGTCGGGCGCGCGGCCTATCACGATCCCTGGTCGCTGGCGCAGTGGGATTCGGCCTTCTACGGCGAGCCGCCCGCGGCGCTGACGCGCGAAGAGGTCGAGCGCCAGATGTGCGACTACATGGTGCGCGAGGCGGCCCTGAACGGCACGCCGTGGTCGAACATCGCGCGCCACATGCTGGGGCTGCGCAACGGACTGCCCGGCGCGCGCCGCTGGCGCCAGGTATGGAGCGACCACAAGCTCAAGTCGCTGGCGCCGCACGAGGTGATGGCGCTGGCCCATGCCGATGGCGGCGTGGCCGCCCCGGTGGAAGGTCTTTCCAATGCGCGGTCGCCTGACCCGCGGCGCGCGATACCGGCGCAGCCAAATGCCAGGGATACCGCGGAACCGGCTTCGCCGGGCCGCTGGTATCGCCCCCTTGAGGGGGAGGCGCCGTAGGCGCTTCGGGGGTGTTTCATCTCTCGTGAAAGCGGGCCAGGAAAGTGCGCGTGGCGGCCTCGGCCGGCGCGTCGATCACCTGTCGCGCCGGTCCGCACTCGACGATCACGCCGTCGCGCATGAAGGCCACCCGGTCGGCCACCTCGCGGGCGAAGGCCATCTCGTGCGTCACCAGCACCATGGTCATGCCTTCCTCGGCCAGCAGCTTGACCACGCGCAGCACTTCGCCGACCAGCTCCGGGTCGAGCGCCGAGGTCACTTCGTCGAACAGCATCACCTGCGGCTCCATCGCCAGCGCCCGGGCGATGGCGACGCGCTGCTTCTGCCCGCCGGAGAGCTGATCGGGCCAGGCTGCGGCCTTGTCGGCCAGCCCGACCTTGCCGAGCAGCAGCCGCGCCCGGGCCTCGGCCTGCGCCTTCGGCTGCCGCAGCACGGTGAGCGGTCCCTCCATCACGTTGCCGAGCACGGTCATGTGCGGGAACAGGTTGAAGTGCTGGAACACCATGCCCGTTCGGGCCCGGAAGGCGGCGAGCACTGCATCCTTGGGCATCCGCGTGGCCGCGCCCTGGAACGCCATCTCATGGTCGCCGACGCGCACCGTGCCCTGGTCGGGCACGGCCAGCAGGTTGAGGCAGCGCAGCAGGGTCGACTTGCCCGAGCCCGAAGGACCGATCAGCGCCACCGCCTCGCCGCGCCCCACCGTCAGCGAGACGTCACGCAGCACCCGGTTGGCGCCGAAGGACTTGCCGAGGTTGCGCACCTCGATCATCGCTTCGCTGCCGCTCATGCCCCGGCTGCCTTGGTGAGCCGCGTCTCCGCCCGCTTGACCAGGATCGTCGCCGGCAGCAGCACGATGAAATAGGCCAGCGCGACCACGGTGTAGGTCTCGAGCGGCCGGTAGGTCTCGTGGGCGATGCTCTGGCCCTGGTAGAGCAGGTCGGGCAGGGCCAGCACCGAGAGCAGCGAGGTGTTCTTGAGCTGCAGGATCGACTGGTTCAGAAGCGGCGGGATCATGCGCTTGAATGCCTGCGGCAGCACCACCCGCCGCATCACCTGCCAGCGCCGCATGCCGAGCGCGCGCGCCGCGTCGCTCTGTTCGGGGTCGATGGAGATGATGCCGCCGCGGATGATCTCCGAGAAGAACGAGCTGCCGTAGAGCGACAGCGCCAGGATCGCCGCCAGGGCGGCCGAGATGTCGATGCCGGTCAGCACCGGCAGCGCGTAGTAGAACCACACCAGCTGCACCAGCACCGGCGTGCAGCGAAAGACCTCGACATACGCCCGCAGCGGCGCGCGCAGCCAGGCGCGCCGCGACAGCCGGCCCAGCGCCACGGCCAGCCCGATCGCCAGGCCGAGCAGGGTGCAGATCAGCGTGTAGGCGGCCGTGTACACCAGGCCCATCAGCAGCAGGTTGCGAAAGCCCCAGAGAAATTCGAAGTCCCAGTGGTACACGGCAGGGCGGCGCTCAGAAGCTGATTTCGGAGGGCACCTGGTCGGGCTTGACGCCGGAGAGCTGCTGCATGTTGGCCAGCACCACCTGCTTGACCTTGCCGCTGGCACGCGTCTGGGCGATCCACTTGTTGACGTACTCGACCCACTGGCGGTCGCTCTCCTTGCGGAAG
>DASXKG010000521.1:0-1690 GCA_036496965.1 Variovorax sp. | reverse complement strand
GGACATGCCCTACGGCCTGGTGTTCGTCGAGGCGCTGGGCGCCATGGCCGGCGTGGCTACACCCGCGACCCGGACCATCGTGGATGCGGCCTCGCTGGTCAACGGCATCGACTACCGCCGCGAGAACGATCTGATCGAACCGCTGGGCCTGGCCCGGGAGACCGTCGCCGGGCTGCGCGCCCGCCTATGAAACTGCAGCCTCGGGAAACACGGGCTCCCCGAGGTTGAGCATCAGCCGGTTGGCCCAGGCGAACAGGGCCACCGAATGGACCAGGTCCAGGATCTCCAGCTCGGTCAGCCCGACCTCCTTCAGCGCCCGGATGTCGTCGGGCGACACCTTGTCGGGCGCGGCTGCGAGACGGATCGAAAACTCGACGATGGCGCGCTCGCGCGGGGTGGTCCCCGCCGTGGCGGGCTCCTCGAACACCTGCGAGATGACGTCGTTGCGCTTGGCCAGCTGCTCGAAGCGCTGCGCATGCACCGAGGCGCAGTACACGCAGCCGTTGATGCGCGACTCCACCGTGGCACCCAGCTCGCGCTCGGCACGCGGCAGGCCGCCCGGGGCGAACATGATCGCGTTGAAGGCGACGGAGCGCTGCAGCAGGATCTCGGGCTGGTGCGCCAGCAGCAGGAAGTACGGCGAGCTGCGCGCCTGCGGACTCATTTCGTCGAGCGCCGCCAGCTGGGCCGGCGTGGCGCTGTCGACGTTCACCGTGTCGAGCCACGGCTTCCACTTGAGCACCTCGGTGGTGAAGCCCTTGATGCGGATCGCAAGCGTCATGCCGAAGCCTCCACCCCAGCCACGGCAGCCAGTGCCTGCAGGCCCGCGGTGACGCGGATCTGGTAGGACAGGAACGCGATCAGCTGGCTCATGGCCACGATGGCGGGCGTCGACAGGCCGCTGTCGGCCAGCGCCTGCAGGGCATCCCTGTCGGCCTCGAGGGGGCGTTCGATCAGCTGGCCGGCGAAGGCCAGCGCGGCCTGCAAGCGCGCATCGCCTGCGGGCCGGCCGGCGTCCACTCCGGCGATGAGGGTGCTGTCCGCGCCCTCGGCCACCAGCCGGTCGCGGAAGTGCGCGGCCAGGCTGTGCGCCTTCGACACGCGGCAGGCGCGCAGCGCCACCAGCAGGCGCTCGGGCACCGTCAGGCCTTCGACGGCCGGGGAAAACATCGCGTCATAGCTGCCTTGCGTGGCGGCCACGACCTTCTCGCGCCGGCGCCGCAGCGCCCAGGTGGGGTGGTCGGGCGCCAGCGCCACGGCGGCGTCGGTCACGTCGGAGATGCTTGTCGTCATGGATCAGGGTCTTTCGTGAGGCGCAAGCGCGGGCGTCCATTCGTCGCCGAACAGTTCCGGCTCAGCGTAGGCCTCGAGGTTGGCGAAATGGTGTTCGAAATCTTCCCGGTAGAACAGGCTGGCGATGCCGCTCGCGAGTCGCTTGGCGCCCTCGCTGATGGCGGGGATATCGCCGGACACCGTGCCGTGCGACAGCGCCGCCGGGTAGCAGAAGCAATGGATGCGGCCGAGCCCCGGGCACTCGCCCGCCACGCGCTCCTGGAATTCGAATACCGGGCCCAGGTCGGGCGAATCGGCCAGTTCCTGGTCCTCGTCGCCGGGGGCGGGCACGAAGCGGTCGCCCCATGTCCGCACATGGGATGCCAGGGCGTCGAACTCGGGGCGGCGGGTCCAGTCG
>DASXKG010000520.1:0-3632 GCA_036496965.1 Variovorax sp. | reverse complement strand
TTTCCGGACGCGACATCGATGGAGACTGCATCGGGCTCAGGCATGGTCGCGCTCGCGCAGATCGTGCCACGCCACGAGCACGAAGCCGCCGACCAACCCCCAATGCTCGAAGAAAGAATTGGCCACCATGACACGATCCGGCGGCGCCAGCTCCCAGAAGCGGTTGGCCACGAAGCTCGCGAAGACCGTGAATCCGGCCAGGCCCAGCGCACCCAGCCAGCGATAGAAGCCGCTCAGAACCATCAACGAGGCGCCGAGCTCGAAGACGATCGTGACGATCGCCAGCGGCGCGGCCGGCGCGAGACCGAAGTGCTGCATTTCGGCGATTGCTGCAGGAAAGTCGATCGCCTTGTCGAAGGCGCCCTGCAGGTAGGCCGCACACAGACAGAGCAGCGCGAGCCAGCGCACCCAGCGCGCCGTGAAGAGATCGCGCAGGGGCATCACACGGCCCAGCAGGCGCAGCCCAGCGCGCCCCAGAAGCTCTTGAGGTCGTCGATCGGCAGCCTGCTGCTCCAGGCGCTGGCATGCCGGTGGCCGTGCACCTTGCAGTCGTTGGCACAGGCGCAGGACATCGCTGCCTGGCGCAACACAGCCTGCATCGGCGCGCCCTGCTTGTCGCCCCAGGCGGCATAGCCGCCGAAGGCACGCACGGGCGACCAGTCGGGCATGGCCGGTGGCGGGGCGCTGTCGTCGTGCGACGCGAACTCGGCTGCGCCGTAGACCACCTTGCCGCCAACGATCGTCAGCAGCGAGGTGGTATCGGCGATCTCCGATTCGGGGCAAGCGAAGAAGTCGCGGTCCGGCACGATCAGGTCCGCGAGCTGGCCGGCCTCGATGCGCCCCTTCCGGCCGACCTCATTGGAGAACCAGGTGACGTTCTCGGTCCACATGCGCAGCGCGGTCTCGCGGTCCAGGCAGTTGCGCTGCGGATAGATCTGCATGCCGCCCACGGTCTTGCCCGTCACCAGCCACGCGAGCGACACCCACGGGTTGTAGGAGGCGACCCGGGTCGCGTCGGTGCCGGCCGAGACCTTCACGCCCTTCTCGAGCATGCGCGCGACAGGCGGCGTGGCCTCGGCAGCGCCCGGTCCGTAGCGCTCGACGAAGTACTCGCCCTGGTAGGCCATGCGATGCTGCACCGCGATGCCGCCGCCGAGTGCCGCGATGCGGTCGATGGACTGCTCGGAGATCGTCTCGGCATGGTCGAAGAACCAGTTCAGGCCCTTGAGCGGAGTCTCCCTGTCGACCTTCTCGAAGACGTCGAGCGCGCGCGTGATCGTCTCGTCGTAGGTGGCGTGCATGCGCCACGGCCACTTGTTCTGCGCCAGGATGCGCACGACCTCCTCGAGCTCGCCTTCCATCTCGCCGGGTATGTCGGGTCGCGGCTGGCGGAAGTCCTCGAAGTCGGCGGCCGAGAACACCAGCATTTCGCCCGCGCCGTTGTGGCGGAAGTAGTCGTCGCCCTGTTTGTAGCTCGACGTCGCGGTCCAGTTCAGGAAGTCCTGCTTCTCCTCCTTGGGCTTCTGGGTGAAGAGGTTGTAGGCCAGGCGGATCGTGAGCTGCCCGGCATCGGAGAGCTGCTGGATCACCTGGTAGTCCTGCGGGTAGTTCTGGAAGCCGCCGCCCGCGTCGATGGCGCCCGTGACGCCGAGCCGGTTGAGCTCGCGCATGAAGTGGCGCGTGGAATTGAGCTGGTAGCCGAAGGGCAGCTTCGGCCCTCTGGCCAGGGTGGCGTAGAGAATGCCGGCGTTGGGTTTGGCCAGCAGCAGCCCGCTCGGATTGCCCGAGCCGTCGCGCACGATCTCGCCGCCAGGGGGCGCCGGCGTCTCGCGCGTGTAGCCCACGGCGCGCAAGGCGGCGCCGTTGAGCAGCGCGCGGTCGTAGAGATGGAGGATGAAGACCGGCGTGTCGGGTGCGACGGCATTGAGTTCCTCGATGGTCGGCAGCCGCTTCTCGGCGAACTGGTGCTCGGTGAAACCACCGACCACGCGCACCCATTGCGGCGCCGGCGTCACGGCCACCTGGCGCTTGAGCATCGCCATCGCGTCGGCCAGGCTGCGCACGCCGTCCCAACGCAGCTCCAGGTTGAAGTTGAGCCCGCCGCGGATGATATGCAGGTGGTTGTCGATCAGTCCGGGCAGCACCGTCTTTCCCTGCAGGTCGATGACCCGTGTGGTTGCGCCTGCGAGCGGCAGGATCTCCTGCTCGGGCCCCACGTGGGTGAAGCGACCGTCCTTGATCGCGACGGCGCTCGCCGTGGGATTGGCGCGGTCCAGCGTGGTGATCAGCCCGCGATGCAGGATCACATCGGGCACGAGCGCTTCAGCCACGGCGGCTGTCTCCGCCCGGTGCCTTCGGTGCCGCGGCCTGCTTGCCGCACTGCGGCAGTTCGCCGAACATGTGGGGCCTGACCTGATCGCGCAGCCACGAGGTGGCCGACGTATTCGAGGCGAAGGTCTGCTTGATGAGCGGCGGAAGCTGCTCGCCGACGAGGATGCCCAGCAGCCCGACCAGCGCGATCACCGGCGGCGCCGGCGAGCGGACATCGAAGAGCGCGTAGATGACTCCTACCAGCAGGCCGAGTGCGAGGGAAACGAGATAGGGCTTCATCGCTGCGCCGTCTCAGCCTTCGTGGGCGCTGAACATGGTGTTGGCGTAGATGATGCCCAGCCCGTAGGCACCGCCGAACTTCCTGGCGATGCCGGTGGTCATGCCGTAGCTGTCGGTGCGGGCCCAGTCGCGCTGCATCTCGAGCAGATACTGCAGCGAGGTCATCGGCCGTGCGCCGGCCTGCACCATGCGGTCTATCCCGCGGTTGTGCGCCTCGGCCGACACGTCGCCGCAGGCGTCGGTGATCACATAGACCTCGAAGCCCTGGTCCAGGGCCGAGAGCGTCGGCCCGACGATGCACACCGAGGTCCAGAGGCCAGCGAGCACGAGACGGTCTTTGCCGATTCCGTTCACATGCTTGATCACCTCAGCATCTTCCCAGGTGTTCATGGATGTGCGATCCAGCAGCGTCTTTCCCGGAAAGGCGTCGGTGATCTCCTCGAACATCGGGCCCGAGAAGCTCTTGGCCGCCACCGTCGTCAGGATCGTCGAGGCCCCGAAGCCAGCGGCTGCATGGGCTACCAGGGCCGCGTTGGAGCGCAGGGTCGTCGCGTCTATCGAATGCGTGGCAAAGGCCATCTGCGGCTGGAAGTCGATCATGAGCAGCGTGTGGTCCGTGGGGGTGAGCAGCTTGGCACCGGGCGTGGGGGTGGCTTTGATCGACACGTGGAGTTCCTTTGCAGATTGGATGATGGGGTGAGCGGATGGCCATGGCCGCAGGCGCAAGACTAGGACGCCGCATCCGATGTCGCCACGCCCGAAGGAGGCGGCCTGCGCTACGCCATTCGGGAGTCCACGAACGCGTTCGCGAACCAGCGGCCGCAGCGCGAGCCTGGGCGGTCTGCCTCGTTCGTCGCACTGCGGCTTGGCCCTTCGGAAGCTTGTCCAGAACTGCGCCGCGGCGGAAAATTCCGGCACAAGGTGAACAGATTTCCTGAATGAATGCTGCTGGCGTCGAAACCCCTCGTCGCGCAGCGCGTCGCGGGTCTGATTCAGGCCGATGATGGACAGGCATCTCACGT
>DASXKG010000519.1:0-3602 GCA_036496965.1 Variovorax sp. | reverse complement strand
GGTGCTGCTGGCCATCGGCGGTTCGACCAACGGCATCGTCCACCTGGCGGCCATTGCCGGGCGGGTGGGGCTGGACATCGACCTGCAGGCGCTCGACCGCATGGGCCGCGAGACGCCGGTGCTGCTCGACCTGAAGCCCTCCGGCCAGCACTACATGGAGGACTTCCACCAGGCCGGCGGCATGGCGACCCTGCTGCGCGAGCTCAAGCCGCTGCTGCGGCTGGAGGCGCTGACGGTGACCGGCCGCACGCTCGGCGAGGAGATCGAGCGCGCCGGACCCGGTTTCGCGCAGGACGTGGTGCGCCCGATCGCCGACCCGATCTATCCGCAGGGCGGCATCGCCGTGCTGCGCGGCAACCTGGCGCCGGGTGGCGCGATCATCAAGCAGTCCGCAGCCGCCCCCGCCCTGATGGAGCACGAAGGCCGTGCCGTGGTGTTCGAGAACGTCGAGGATCTGGCGCGGCGCATCGACAGCGACGATCTCGACGTCGCGCCCGAGGATGTGCTGGTGCTGAAGAACATCGGCCCCAAGGGCGCACCCGGCATGCCCGAGGCGGGCTACCTGCCGATCCCGCGCAAGCTGGCGCGCGCCGGCGTCAAGGACATGCTGCGCATCTCCGACGGCCGCATGAGCGGCACGGCTTTCGGCACCATCGTGCTGCACGTGACGCCCGAGTCCGCGGTCGGCGGCCCGCTGGCCCACGTGCGCAACGGTGACCGGATTCGCCTGAGCGTGGCAAGGCGCGAGATCACGCTGCGCGTGCCCGACGCCGAACTGGCGCGCCGTGCGGCTGAGTCGCCGATGGTCGAGCCCACGGCCGAACGCGGCTACCTGAAGCTGTTCTTGCAGACGGTGACGCAGGCCGACCAGGGCGTCGACTTCGACTTTCTGCGCGCCCCGGCATCGGTCGGCAAGGTGCCGCGCCAGGACCCGTAGCCGCCGGCCGGCTCCTCAGCGGGGCGCCGATTCGAGCGCGGTGATCGTGATGACCCCGTTCAGGCGGTCGGCGGAGAAGCGAACCTTGTCGCCGTCCTTCAACCCCTCCAGCATCGCCGGGTCGGCGACCCTGAAGACCATTGTCATTCCGGGCATGTCGAGATTCCGGATCGGACCGTGGCGCAGGGTGAGCTTGCCCTGATCCTTGTCGACCTTGCGAACCTCGCCATCCGTCATCGGGGCTTGCGACAGGGCCGCGGCGCCGCCTTGCGGAGGGGACGCATCGTGGTCATCCGAGCGCGACCCCGTCTGCGCGCCTGCGCCGAGGGCGACTGCGCAAGCCAGCGCAGCGAACAGTCGAATATGAGAACGACCGGTCTTCACTTGACGGTCACCTTGCCGAGCATGCCGGCCTCGAAATGCCCGGGCTGCAGGCAGGCAAACTGGAAGTCGCCGGCCTTGCTGAACTGCCAGACGATGTCGCCCTCGGCGCCAGGCTTCACGTGGGCCATGTTGGCGTCGGCATGTTCCATCTCCGGGAATTTCTTCATCATCTCGGCGTGCGCCTTGAGCGCTTCGCGCGTGCCGAGCACCATTTCGTGGAGCAGCTTGCCGTCGTTGCGAAGGACGAAACGGATGGTCTCTCCACGCTGGACTGTCAGATTTTCGGGCGTGAACCGCATGGCGTCGGACATGCCGACCTGGAGGGTGCGCGTCACCTGCGACGGATTGCCCTCGCGACCGAAGGCTGTCTCCTCGACCTTGCCGGCGTCGAACTTGCGGGCTGTTGCAGCGTGTTCCTCATCGCCGTGCGCCAGCGCCCCGAACGCGACGAATGCGGCGGCTGCAGCCGCCGTCTGGAGAAGATGCTTCATGGTGATTTCCTTCATGGTTTTGCTTTCAGTGTTCCGAATGGCCGGACGGTTTGCGTACGCTCGGCGTGTCGTTGTCCGACCCGGCCGCCGCGGCGCGCGGCGCCGGTGCCACGTCGCCCGTGTACTCGCGGGCCACGCTGCCCCTGGGGTGCTTGAACCAGCCGGGGTCTTCGTAGACGCCGCGCTTGACGTCGTCCCGGACCTTGACGACGCTGAACATGCCACCCATTTCGAGCGCGCCGAAGGGACCCGTGCCGGTCATCATGGGCAAGGTGTTGTCGGGCAGCGGCATCTCCATGGACCCCATGTCCGCCATGCCCTTGTCGCCCATCACCATGTAGTCCGGCACCAGCCTGGCGATGCGCTCGGCGATGCCGCGATGGTCCACGCCGATCATGTTCGGGACCGCGTGGCCGTGACCCATCGCATTCATCGTGTGGTGCGCCTTGTGGCAGTGGATGGCCCAGTCGCCGGCGACGGCGTCGAACTCGAAGGCCCGCATCTGCCCGACCGCGACGTCGGTGGTGACCTCCGGCCAGCGCGCCGATGGCGGGACCCAGCCGCCGTCCGTTCCCGTGACTTCGAAGCACGGCCCGTGCATGTGGATCGGGTGGTTGGTCATCGTGAGATTGCCCACTCGCACCCGCACCCGGTCGCCGGTGCGTGCGACCAGCGGGTCGATGCCGGGAAAGACCCGGCTGTTCCACGTCCACAGGTTGAAGTCCGTCATCTGCGAGGGGCGCGGCGTCGCGCTGCCCGGCTCGATGTCGTAGGCGGCGAGAAGGAAGACGAAGTCGCGGTCGACCTTCATCCGGCCCGGGTCCTTCGGATGAACGACGAAGCTGCCCATCATTCCCATGGCCATCTGCGTCATCTCGTCGGCATGCGGGTGGTACATGTGCGTGCCCGAGCGCAGCAGCGTGAACTCGTAGACGAAGGTCTTGCCCGGCGGGATGTGCGGCTGGGTCAGGCCGCCCACGCCGTCCATGCCCGAGGGCAGCAGGATGCCGTGCCAGTGCACCGTCGTGTGTTCGGGCAGCTTGTTGGTGACGAAGATGCGCACCCGGTCGCCCTCGACCGCCTCGATGGTCGGACCGGGGCTGGAGCCGTTGTAGCCCCACAGCCTGGCCTGCATTCCCGGTGCGAACTCCCGTACCACCGGCTCTGCGACCAGGTGGAACTCCTTGACGCCGTCTTTCATCCGCCACGGCAGCGACCAGCCGTTGAGGGTCGCCACGGGGTTGTAGGGGCGGCCCGTGTTCGGCACCAGGGGTGGCTGCATGGCCGGCGAAATCCGGCTCACCGCCTCGGGCAGCGAGGCTGCGCCCACGCGGCTGACGGCTGTGGCACCCAGCGCGACAGCGCTTGCGGTTCTGAAGAAATTTCTGCGGTTGGACATGGGACGGGGATTTCTCAATGGACTGCCGCGCCGTTGGCGGCGCTGACGGTCGGGGAGGGACGCGAGGACTCGCCGGCCGATGGCGAGCGCCCGGTGAGTGCGGTCTGCAGATCGGTTTCGGCCAGCCAGTGGTCGCGCAGCGCTTCGACAGCGCCGGTGACGCTGGATATCTGCTCCCTGGCGTCTGCCAGCAGCTCGAAGACGCCGATGAGCATGCCGTTGTAGCGCAGCAGGTTCTCTTCCGACATCCGCTGGCGCAGTGGCACCACCTCGTCGCGATAGTGGCGGGCGAGTTCATAGGACGTGCGGTAGACCGCATACGCTTCCCGGACTTCGGAGCGGGCATTGACGGCCACCTCGGCCGCGCGATGGACCGCTTGCATGTACGTCG
>DASXKG010000518.1:0-8526 GCA_036496965.1 Variovorax sp. | reverse complement strand
AGCCAGTCGAGCATCAGGTCCTCGGCCCGGCGCAGCACCGGCGCCGGGATCCGTGCGAAGGAGAGTTCGGCGGCGAAGCTTGCCAGCGCCTGGCTCGGATGATCGTTGGTGTTCATGGTCGTCTCGAAGAAGGTGGGGTGGCTTTGGGCGGGGGGCCTGCCCTATACCGCGCCCTCGGCGCGCAGCGCCGCGATGCGGGTCGCGTCACAGCCGAGTTCGGCCAGGATGGCATCGGTGTGCTGCCCGAGCGTGGGCACCGCGTCCATGCGGGGGTTCCATTCGCGCGGCGAGCCGGGCGGCCAGAGCGCGGGAATGGCGCCGGCGCCGGTGTCGACTTCGGTCCAGCGCTCGCGGGCGCGCAATTGCGGATGGTTCCAGAGGTCGTGCATGGCGCTGACCTGCGCGTTGGCGATCGGTGCCGCCTCCAGGCGCTCGATGACTTGCGCCGCCGTGAAGGGCGCGAAGGCCTGCACGATGATCTCGCGCAGGGCCACGCGCGAGGCCGTGCGCAGCGTGTTGGAGGCGAAGCGCGGATCGCTCGCCAGGCCCGGCTGTTCGAGCACGCGGGCGCAGAAGACCTGCCATTCGCGCTCGTTCTGCAGCCCCAGCATCACCAGCTTGCCGTCGCCGGCCGGAAAGGGACCGTAGGGGTAGATGGTGGCATGCGCGGCACCGGCGCGCGGCGGGGGCGGCGCGCCCTCGAACGCGTAGTACATCGGAAAGCTCATCCACTCGGCCATGCTCTCCAGCATCGAGACGTCGATGCGGCAGCCCTTGGCGGTCTTGCCCCGCTGCAGCAACGCGGCCAGGATGCTGCTGTAGGCGTACATGCCGGCCGAGATGTCGGCGATCGAGCAACCGGCCTTGGCCATCTCGTCCGGCGTGCCGGTCACCGACAGGAAGCCCGATTCGCTCTGGATCAGCAGGTCGTAGGCCTTCTTGTCGCGGTACGGCCCGGGCTGCGCCGGATCGTCGCCGTAGCCCGAGATGTCGCAGACGATCAGCCCCGGATGCGCCGGCGCCAGCGCTTCGTACGACAGGCCCAGCCGCGCCGCCGCGCCGGGCGCGAGGTTCTGCACCAGCACGTCGGCTTCGGCCACCAGCCGCTGCAGGATCTCCTGCCCCGACGGATGCTTGACGTCGAGCGTGAGGCTTTCCTTGGACCGGTTGGTCCAGACGAAATGCGAGGCCAGTCCATGCACGCGCTGGTCGTAGGCGCGCGCGAAATCGCCGCTGCCGGGACGCTCGACCTTGATCACGCGCGCGCCCAGGTCGGCCAGCTGGCGCGTGCAGAACGGCGCCGCGATGGCGTGCTCGAGCGTGAGGACGGTGATGCCTTCGAGAGGACGCATGTCAGGCCTTCCGCCGGGTCGCAGACCCACGACGCATGAAACCGCCACAGGCAAATGCCAGGGATACCGCGGAACCGGCTTTGCCGGGCCGCTGGTATCGCCCCCCTTGAGGGGGGAGGCGCCGAAGGCGCTTCGGGGGGTGTTTCACCTCAGAAACTCCTCGGCAGGCCCAGCATGTGCTCGGCCACGTAGCTCAGGATCAGGTTGGTCGAGATCGGTGCGACCTGGTAGAGCCGCGTCTCGCGGAACTTGCGCTCGACGTCGTATTCGCTGGCGAAGCCGAAGCCGCCGTGGAACTGCAGGCAGGCATTGGCTGCTTCCCAGGAGGCCTTGGCGGCCAGGTACTTCGCCATGTTGGCCTGCGCGCCGCAGGGCTCGCGGGCATCGAAGCGGCGGCAGGCCTCGTAGCGCATCAGGTCGGCCGCCTCGATCTCGATGAAGGCCTCGGCGATCGGGAACTGCACGCCCTGGTTCTGCCCGATCGGCCGGCCGAAGACGACACGCTCCTTGGCGTAGGCCGTGACCTTGTCGATGAACCAGTAGCCGTCGCCGATGCATTCGGCCGCGATCAGCGTGCGCTCGGCGTTCAGGCCATCGAGGATGTACTTGAAGCCCTGCCCTTCCTCGCCGATCAGGTTCTCGGCCGGAATCTCGAGGTTCTCGAAGAACAGCTCGTTGGTCTCGTGGTTGACCATGTTCAGGATCGGCCGCACGGCCAGGCCGTTGCCGATGGCCTCGCGCAGGTCGACGATGAAGATCGACATGCCTTCGGACTTCTTCCTGACCTCGGCCAGCGGCGTGGTGCGTGCCAGCAGGATCATCAGGTCGGAGTGCTGGATGCGCGAGATCCAGACCTTCTGGCCGTTGACCACGTAGCGGTCGCCCTGCTTCACGGCCGTGGTCTTGATCTTGGTGGTGTCGGTGCCGGTGGAAGGCTCGGTCACGCCCATCGATTGCAGGCGCAGCTCGCCGCTGGCGATCTTGGGCAGGTACTGCCGCTTCTGGGCCTCGGAGCCGTGTCGCAGCAAGGTGCCCATGTTGTACATCTGGCCATGGCAGGCGCCAGAGTTGCCGCCGGCGCGGTTGATCTCCTCCATGATCACCGAGGCCTCGGTCAGGCCCAGGCCGGAGCCGCCGTATTCCTGCGGGATCAGCGCGGCCATCCAGCCGGCTTTTGTCAGCGCGTCGACGAATTCGGCGGGATAGGCACGCTGCTCGTCGACCTTGCGGAAGTACTCGTTCGGGAACTGGGCGCACAGCGCGCGCACCGCATCGCGGATCTCGGGGTGGCGGGGATTGGAATCGCTCATGGTGGTGAAGGGAGGTGGATGTTCAGGCCAGCACGGCCTGGGCCTGCATCAGCAGCGCGCCCTGCTCGTCCTCGGCCCAGAGCGAGACGCTGCCCTCGGCCTCGGCCGCGCGGCCGCGCACGCGCAGCAGGCGATCGCAAGTCAGCGGGCGCACGGCCTTGAAACGGTAGCTGCGCACGGCGCGCCCGGGGTTGTGCTGCTGCGCTGCTTCGAGCAGCAGGGTGGCGATCAGCGGGCCATGCACGACCAGGCCGGCGTAGCCTTCGACCTGCGTGACATAGGGATGGTCGTAGTGGATGCGGTGGCCGTTGAAGGTCAATGCCGAGTAGCGGAACAGGAGCGGCGCGTCGGGACGGTGATCGACGGTCCATGCGGGGTCGGCTGGCGGCTGCTGCGGCGGCGCGGATTCACCGGGCCGTGCCGGCTCGCGGTAGACGATGTCCTGCTGCTCGCGCAGCGCCAGCGTCGTGCCCACATGCAGCTCGTGCGCGACCTTGACGAAGACCAGTGCGCCGGTCTTGCCCTCTTTGAGGCTCACGTCGGCCACACGCGAGATCCTGCGGGCCGGCCCGGCCAACGGCAGCGGCGCGAGGAACTCGAGCTGGCTGCCGGCCCACATGCGGCGCGGCAGCGGCACCGGCGGCAGGAAACCGCCGCGCGCCGGATGGCCGTCGGGACCCAGCCCGTTCTGCGGCGCGGCCGGCAGGAAATAGCACCAGTGCCACAGCGGCGGCAGGGCCTGCCCCGCGGCCCAAGGCTGGGTGTCGTTGCGCAAGGTGGCGGCGAGCGCGGTCGCGGTCCAGGGCGACATCAGGTCGTCATGGGTTTCGCTGCGGCCGATCCAGCTGCGCAGGTGGTCGATGTCGACGGCGTCGGACATGGCGTGCTACTCCTGGCGCGGGCCGCCGGCCTCGCGCTCGACACGCTGCCAGATTTCGACGGCCATCGGATCGTCGATCTCCTCCAGGATGTGGCCGACCAGCCCGATGGCGCGCGCCATCACGCCGAAGCCGCGGATGATGCGCCAGGGAAAGCCGAACTCCGCTGCAATGGCGCCGATGGCGCCGGTGGCATTGATCGGCAGCGACTTGCCGGAGACCCGCTCGGCCTCGGTCTGCACCGCCTGCATCAGCGCCACGTAGTGGGTGGAAAGTCCGTTCTCGGCAGCGATCTGGAACAGGCGCGGCGTGCGCGGATCGATCGGCTTGTGCAACGGATGGCCGAGGCCGGGGACGATTTCCTTGCGCGACCGATAGGCGGCCACGATGTCGCGCGCCATGTCCTCGAGGGGACGGCCGGGCCGGGTGCCGGGCGCAATCGCCTCGTAGAGCATGCGCGCCGCGCCTTCGGTGCTGCCGACGAACACGGTGCCGAGCCCGCACAGGCCCGCGGCCACCGCGGCCTGCAGCGCTTCGGGCGCGCCGGCGTAGGTCAGGCGCGCGGCCAGCGCGCTGGGGGTGATGCCATGCTCGACCAGCGTGACCACGATGGCATTGAAGGTGACCGACTCCTGCGGCGTCGGGATGCGCCCGGTGAGTTCCAGAAAGGCCATGTCGCCGAGATTGAGGTGGCCGAGGATCTCGGAAGGCAGGTCGCGCCCGCGAACGGTGATCTTGTCCGGCGTGCTGTGGCCGAGCTCGGTGTGCAGGTATTTCTTGATCTTGCTCATGCCGCAAATCTATTCCTCTGCCGGCCGAGCGGGTCAGTCATTGCCGAACCCCGCCTTCGCCAATGACGAACGCGCCGGCCATGCCTTCTGGCACGCTTGCGGCCGACCTCAGGCAACGAAGAAGCAGGACATCCGATGGACCATGAATCACTGGCAGCGATCCGCGAAGCGGCGCTGGACTATTTCGCGCGCAGCGCCAGCATCCGTCGCTGTCGCGCCCGGATCGAACAGCCGGCGAGCGACCCCGCGGCCGGCTGGGCCGAGCTGGTGGCACTCGGCTGGCCCGGCATGCTGGCGCCAGAGTCCGCGGGCGGTCTGGCCTTCGACCTGACGGGCGCCGCCGAGATCCTGCGCGCGGCCGGCGAGCACGTGGCCCCCGAGCCGCTGCTGGCCGTCGCCGGCCTCGGCGCCCTGCTGCTGACCCGCCTGGACAGCGCCCCCGCACAGTCGCTGCTGAAAGACCTGGTCGAGGGCCGCCAGCTGCCTGCCCTGGCCTGGCAGGAAAGCGCCGGCGACCTCAGCGACGTGCCGCTGGATTGCGGCTGCGAACCCGGCCCGCAGGGCGGCGTGCTGCTGCAGGGCGAGAAGCTGATGGTGCTGCCCGGCGCCGGAGCCACCGGCTGGCTGGTATCGGCACGCGGCGACGACGACACCGTGCTGCTGTGGGTGCCGCGCGGCACTGCCGGCGTGGGCGAAAGCCTGACGCCACTGGTCGACGGCGAACAGGCAGCCACGCTGCGCTTCGAGCGCGTGGCGTTGGCCGACAGCGCCGTGCTGGCCCGGGGCGAACCCGCCCGCGATGCGCTGCGCCACGCCCTGGCCGCGGGCCAGATCCTGCAGGCCGCCGAGCTGGCCGGCACCGCCCAGGCGATGCTCGAACAGACGCTGGCCTATCTGCGCACGCGCACGCAATTCGGCAAGGCCATCGGTTCCTTCCAGGCGCTGCAGCATCGCGCGGTCGACATGTTCATCCATCTCGAAGTCGCACGCGCCACGCTGGACGAGGTGCTCGCACTGACCACCGAGGGCGCCGGCCTGACCATCGAGCGTCTCGAGGCCGAGGCCAGCCGGGTCAATGCGCGCTGCTCGGCCGCAGCCTTGCTGGTCTCGCGCTCGGCGGTGCAATTGCACGGCGCCATCGGCTACACGCAGGAATGCGACCTGAGCCTGTTCTACAAGCGAACGCTGCGCCTGGCGGCCTGGCTGGGCAATGTCGGCGCGCACCAGCGCCGCTACGCCGCGCTGGCCGAGGGCGGTGCCGGTACCGGCGAGCCGGTCGAATGGAGCGGCGAGTTTCCGCGCACGGCCGACTGGAGCAGCTGGCCCGAGCCCGAGTTCCGCCGCATGGTGCGCGCCTTCCTGCAGCAGCGCTATCCGGCGCAACTGCGCTACCTCTCGCATCGGGCGCGCTGGAGCGAGATGCGCGACTGGTACCTCACGCTGTCGGCCCAGGGCTGGGTGGCGCCGGCCTGGCCGCAGGCGCATGGCGGCATGGGCCTGCCGGCCGACAAGATGATCGCCTGGATCGAGGAGCTGGAGCAGCACGGCGTGGCGCGCGCGCCCGACCAGGGCATCGTGATGATCGGCCCGCTCCTGATCCAGCACGGCACCCCGGCGCAGCAACAGCGCTTCCTGCCGCGCATCCTCAGCGGCGAGCACGTGTGGTGCCAGGGCTATTCGGAGCCGAATGCCGGCTCCGATCTTGCCGGCCTGCGCACCGAGGCGCTGCCTGCGCGCGACGCCGAGGGCGAGCACTTCATCGTCAACGGCCAGAAGATCTGGACCACGCTGGCCCAGGATGCCAACCACATCTTCATGCTGGTGCGCACCGACCGCGATGCGAAGAAGCAGGAAGGCATCAGCTTCCTGCTGTGCGACCTGCGCACGCCGGGCATCACCATACGGCCGATCCTGACGCTGGCCGGCGAGCCCGAGTTCTGCGAGGTCTTCTTCGACAACGTGCGGGTGCCGGCCGAGAACCTGGTCGGCAAGCTGCACGGCGGGTGGACCATCGCCAAGGCGCTGCTGGGCTTCGAGCGCATCTTCCTGGGCAGCCCCAAGCAATCGCAATATGCGCTCGGCCAGCTGGCGCGGCTGGCGAATGCGCGGCGCCTGTTCGCGGATCCGGTCTTCACGCAGCGCTACACCGCATTGCGCCTGGATGTCGCCGACCTGTCGGCGGCCTACACCGGTTTCGCCAACATCGTGAAGGCCGGCAAGCCGCTGCCGGCCTCGGTCTCGCTGCTCAAGATCTGGGCCAGCGAGACCTACCACCGCATCGGCGCGCTGCTGGTCGAGGCGGCGGACGAGCAGGGCGCGATGGCCGGCGACCAGGACCTCGACGGACAGGCCTTCAATGCGCTGTCGCCGCTGATCGGATCGACCTCGGCGATGATCTACGGCGGCACCAACGAGATCCAGCGCAACATCCTGGCGCGGCAGGTGCTGGATCTGCCGGGCTGAGGTTTGCTCGCGGTGGTGCTCGATCAGGCTCGATGTCGAGCCCAAGTCCCCGGGTCGATTCAGCGGACATGCTTCATGCCCCCTTCCCAGACTTCAGCCATCTTTGCCAGAAGTGCCGGCGGCACCCGGGTATCGCCCTTGGCCTCCTCCAGTGTCTGACTCATCGCCACGGCGATGGCTTCGAGCACCCGGGCAGGATGGCTCACGCCGCAGACCCGGCGACCGAAATCGTGCAACTCCTGCGTCGTCGGGTAGGCCTTGGTCCGATGCTTGCCAGCAAAAAGCTTGAGTGCCAGCGTGCGGTCCTCGAGCTCCGGACCGCCTGGGTACTGCGCGTATTTGTAGATGGACGTCGTCACCACGTCGAACATCGGCGCCAGCCATTTCTCGGTCTCGGAGCGATACAGCACCCCGAAATTCTTCAGATGCGCGTCGCCGTTGTGAACCATGACCGAGAAAGCCACCTGCTGGAAGAACCGGTGCAGGTTGTCGCTGTGCAATTGCAGCTGACGCAGCAGTTCGGCGATTCGCTGGTAACTGCCTTGGTACTTCCGGTCCGAATGGATGTCGCGCACGCGCAGCCCGGCGAGGGCCGCGATGTCTTCGAAGCCGAGTCTTTCGATGCGCACATCGTCTTGCGCCACCAGGTCGAATCGGTCCAGTATGAGCATCTGGCCGTCGTCTGAAAGTGCGAACGAGGACACGTCGATGCCGGCGCGCCGGGCAGCGCTCAGGCATAGATACTCGTTGGCGGCCAAGCCGGGATAGGCAGGGCTGGCGGCCTTCACGATGAGCGAAGGGACGGGAACTGTTGCACGGTCCGGGACCATGATCTTGGGCTGCATGCCCGCGATGCCGGCGCCCGTGCTCAAGTAGGCAGCCACCAACTCGTTGAAGACCGCCGGCGTGTAGCGGGTCTTGAGAAGTTCTTCCTTGCTCAGAGGTCGAGGCGCTACGGCAGTCTGCTCGTCAGGAAGAAGGTATCCGAGGCGGCCGATCGCGTTGCGACCCACCAGTGCCAACAGATGCATGGGCGTCATCGCCTGTTTGGGAAACAGCTCCCGGATCTTCATGAACAGGTCGCCCTCGGGCAGGTTCTGGTCCATGGGCGGGAACAGGTCACCCGACTGCCAGGTGAGGCTGTTGCGGGGGGACATCAGCAACGCCGCCGTCGGCTGCCCGGGGTCCGGGTCGAGGTAGCGGAACTCGTAGGTCGATGTCTTGAGCAACTGCCCGGCATGCGCCGCGTCGGCGATGGAAACCGTGAGCGAACGAATCTTCTCAGGGAGCATCTTCGTCATCCTGGAACCGGCGCGCGACTTCCTCGGCCGACGGCAGGCCGACCGGCTCCAGGCGCACGGCCAGGCCCAACGCGCCCAGCACGGCCATCAGCGACGAGACCGTGGTGTCCTCACCGCCCTCGAGGCGGTAGATGACCTCGCGAACCTTGCCCGCCTTGTCCGCGAGCTCGGACTTGCTCATGCGCAAGGCTTCGCGCCGGATCCGCAGCTGTCGGCCAAGTTCATCAGAAAGTCGGATATCGTCAGTCATAACTGACATTTGGCCATCGATGTGTCAATATTGCAAGTTATGGCGTGCAATGTTTTCTTCGCATGGTAGAGAACCTGCATGCCCATATGTAAGTCATAACTAGCAATCGAGCAAATTCATCCAGGTACTGTCAATTAAAACTTACATGACCAAGCCAATTGGCGCAGGTGGCCCCAGAGCC
>DASXKG010000517.1:0-1645 GCA_036496965.1 Variovorax sp. | reverse complement strand
AGACGGCCGAAGGTGATGGCCGAGGTCTTCATGCCGATGCGCAGATCGTCGTCGCGGTCGACCATGGCGTACTCGGTGTCGTAGGCCAGCACCCAGAACAGGTTGCCGGCCAGCAGCCACCAGGCGAACGCGGGCACGCGGTCCTGCACGGCGGCAAAGGCCATCGGAATGCCAAAGCTGAAGGCGATGCCCAGCACCGCCTGCGGCACCGACACGAAACGCTTGGCAAAGGGATAGGCCAGCGTCACCGCCAGCGCCACGAAGGACCACAGCACCGTGGCCTGGTTGGTCGTCAGCACCAGCCCGAAGGCCGCCAGCGCCAGCACCGCGCCCAGCGCCAGCGCTTCGCGCACCGACACCGCGCCGCTGGTGACAGGCCGCTGGGCGGTGCGCTTGACGTGGCGATCGAAATCGCGATCGGCCACGTCGTTGACGCAGCAGCCGGCACTGCGCATCAGGATCGTGCCGAGCACGAAGACGACCAGCAGATGCCAGCCCGGCCAGCCGCCGGCCGCGAACCAGAGCGCACCCAGCGACGGCCAGAGCAGCAGCAGCCAGCCCGCCGGCCGGTTCCAGCGGATGAGGTCCAGATACAAGGCAAGACGCCCGCGCCGAGGCACCGCCGCTGGCTGGGCCGGTCCCTCATCGGCGCCGGCCTCGGGGGCGCGATCAATCTTCAAGGAGCGAGCGCAGCATCCATGCCGTCTGGTCATGCACGGTGCAGCGCGCGGTCAAGAGGTCGGCGCTCGGGTCGTCGCCGGCCTCCGCGGCCACGGGAATGAATTCACGCGCGATGCGCGACACGGTCTCGTGGCCCTTGACCAGGATGCGCACCATCTCCATCGCCTTGGGCGGGGTCTGCGGGACATCGGGCACGGTCGCGATCTTGCTGAATTCGGCGTACGAGCCCGGCGCGTAGTGGCCCAGGGCGCGGATGCGTTCGGCGAGCACGTCGGTCGAACCCCAGAGTTCGGTGTACTGGCCCATGAACATCGCATGCAGCGAGTTGAAGTGCGGGCCGGTCACGTTCCAGTGGAAGTTGTGGGTGGTCAGGTAGAGCGTGTAGGTGTCGGCCAGCACGCGGCTGAGGCCTTCGGCGATGGTGGCGCGGTCCTGGCGGTCGATGCCGATGTTGATGATCGGTGCGTTGCGGCTGCCCGATTCCTCGGCCACCTTCAGGCCGCCCTTGATCGGCACCTTGCCGGCGGACGGCGCAGCGGCGGGGCCGGGCGACTTGGGTTTCTTGATCACTTTGGCCATGGCAGGAGTTGGTTTCCTCGATCGATCGATGATGGGTGGCGGGAGGCGCCGCAAGCCGCTCGGCTTCGCAACAGTCGCACTCTAGCGCAAGGCCGAGAGGCCGCCGAAGACTCAGGACAGGCGTTTCACGCCAGGCAGCGCGCAAGCATAAATGGCATTGCGCAGTGTCGCGATCGCCTCGTAGCGCGTGAAGCTGCGCCGCCATGCGAGCACCACGCGCCGCGTCGGCGGCTCGCCGCCTTCTCGATCGCGCACGGGCAGGTAGCGCACGATCTGCTCGGGCTCCTTGCGGCCCTTGCCGCGCGGCTTGAGCGCATCGGCCGGCACCGACAGGCGCGGCACCAGCGTCACGCCCATGCCGGCCGCCACCATGTGCTTGATGGTC
>DASXKG010000516.1:0-3578 GCA_036496965.1 Variovorax sp. | reverse complement strand
TGACGTGCATCAGCGGGCCGCCCTGCAAGCCCGGGAAGATGGCGCTGTTGATCGCCTTCTCGTGCTGCGCCTTCATCAGGATGATGCCGCCGCGCGGGCCGCGCAGGCTCTTGTGGGTGGTGGAGGTAACCACGTCGGCGTGGGGCACCGGGTTGGGATAGACGCCAGCGGCCACCAGCCCGGCGTAGTGCGCGATGTCGACCATGAAGATCGCGCCGACGTCCTTGGCCACCTTGGCGAAGCGCGCGAAGTCGATGCGCAGCGAATAGGCCGAGGCGCCGGCGATGATCAGCTTGGGCAGGTGCTCGTGCGCCTTGCGCTCCATGGCGTCGTAGTCGATCTCTTCCTTGGCGTCCAGGCCGTAGCTCACCACGTTGAACCACTTGCCGCTGATGTTGAGCGGCATGCCATGGGTCAGGTGGCCGCCTTCGGCCAGGCTCATGCCCATGATGGTGTCGCCGGGCTTCAGGAAGGCCAGCAGGACGGCTTCGTTGGCCGAGGCGCCGCAATGGGCCTGCACGTTCGCCGCGTCGGCACCGAACAGCTGCTTGACGCGGTCGATGGCCAGTTGTTCGGCCACGTCGACATGCTCGCAGCCGCCGTAGTAGCGGCGCCCGGGGTAGCCCTCGGCGTACTTGTTGGTCAGCTGCGAACCCTGGGCGGCCATCACGGCCGGGGAGGCGTAGTTCTCGCTGGCGATCAGCTCGATGTGGTGTTCCTGGCGCGCGTTTTCGGCCTGGATGGCGGCCCAGATCTCGGGGTCGGTCTGTTCGACCAGGATGTTGCGGTGGTACATGGCAGTCCTTCGTGACGATGGTCCTTGTTCTTCAACCAAACAAGGGCTGCCCAGGCGAACGGCTGAACACCTGCCGGGAACCGCAGGCGGCACGCTTCCCAGTGGTGGTCCACGTCAGCGCCATGCACCTGAAAAGGGCTGCGCCTATCGCCAGTCGCGTGCTGCGCCAGTGTAACTGACGGCGGGCGCCGTCAAGCCGGAGCGCCTAGGACTCGCCGAGCAGCGCGACCTGTTGCGCATCCGCGCCGCCCGCCGGCTTGGCAGGCGCCGTCGGCGCGGCGTTGGCGCGCACGATGGCCGGGGCGCTGACCGGTGGCGGCGGATGGCCGGCGACAACCTGGCGCAGCCGTGCGTTCTCGGCCATGACCTTGCTGGCGTAGCCGCCGTCGTCGCCAAGGTTGCCGGCGCCGACGTAGAACTTGAGCCCGCCTTCGAGCGAGCCGGCGCGGGCGATGCATTCCTGCAGCACCTTGACACCCACGCGCATGTTGGTGACAGGGTCGAAGGCGGTCAGCGTGCCGCCGGCGCTTTCGTATTTCTCGCCGTGGATGCGGGTCATGACCTGCATCAGGCCTTGCGCCCCGAGCTGGCTCTGGGCAAAGGGATTGAAGCTGGATTCAACCGCCATGATGGCCAGGATCAGCGTCGGATCGAGCTTGTTCTTCTTTCCCAGGTCGAAGGCCTCGGCGACCAGTGCACTCAGAGGCTCGGCGGCGACGCGGTATTTCTTGCTGAGCCAGTAGGCAATGGCGGCCTGCTGCTTGGGCAGCTCCTGCGGACTGGCCGCGGTGGTGCGTTCGATGGCGGTCGGCTCGAGTTCGACCGGATCGGGTGCGGCCACGGCCACGGCCACCACCGGCTTGCGCGACTGGAGCCAGCCCATCAGCTGGTCCTCGCCGGTCTCGCGCAGGTCGGGGCGGGCGGCGAGCGCCAGCACCGCGAACACGATGGCCAGGCCCAGCAACGCGAAGCCGTTGTGGGTGATTTCGAAAAAACCTTCGGCCACATCGGACACAAAGGTCCGTAGTCCGCGGGCTGTGGCATCAAAGGCCGGTTTCATCGCTCTTCCTTTCTGTGCGGCGCCTGTGCGCAACGCCACGAGGGGCGAAGCGAAAAGGCAGCGGCGCTTGGATTGGTACGAATCAGGTCCGCGCGACGAGGAAGGGAGCGCGGCCGCCTGATCAAAGCCGACACGCAGGTCGGCAGCGGTTCTGAGAGAGTCCCGGCCGCGATCGAGCGGCAGGGTTGGACGCATTCTAGAAGTGCCTAAATACCCGGTCAAGAATAACGATTCAAGTCTTTATGCTATCTGCATCGACTGAATGCATGAAATAGTTCACGTATCCCGTGCTTGCGCCCCCTCCCAAAGGATGGATTTGCTTTTTTTGGGCGACTCGCCTAATCTGAACTTGCTTGAGCTATTCAAGCATTCAACCGAGGTCCAGCGGCTCGACGAGTGATCGAAAGGCCCGGCGGCCGAGGCCCCGATGGTGGCAATCTCTTGCTGCCAGCATGACCGGAACATTGATCTTCCGGCCAAGCGAAAGATGGCATGGGCGTTGCGCTCGCCATCAAGCCCGGCGGGCTGACTTCTGGTCGGCGCTCCGGGCTTTCTAGTTTGTGGGGCCCGCTGGCGTTTGGGGCACACTTCGCCCTGATGAATGCTGCATCACTGAAACAAAACAAGTGGGTCCGGCGCGCAGCGCTCGCACTGGGGATCCTGGTTGCCTTCTGGATCCTCGCGTGGTTGGCGGTACCCCCGATCGCAAAAAGCCAGCTGCAGAAGATCGCCAGTGAAAAGCTCGGCCGCCAGGTCACTGTCGGCAAGATCGACTTCAAGCCCTGGACGCTGGAGTTGACGCTGAACGACCTGCGCATTGCCAGCGCCGACGGCAGCAAGCCGCAAGTCGTGATCAAGCGCATCTACGTCGACGCGGCGATGACCTCGCTGTTTCGCCTGGCGCCCGTGGTGGATGCCCTGCGCATCGACGCGCCGGCGATTGCCCTGACCCACCTGGCCGACGGCCACTACGACATCGACGACATCCTGGCGCACCTGGCGCCGGCCCCGGGCGCGCCCCCGCCCGCGCCCAGCAGCCCGCCGCGTTTTGCCATCTACAACATCGCGATCACCGACGGGGCGGTCGATTTCAACGACGAGACGGTCCATCGCACGCACCAGTTGCGCAGTTTCGAGCTGAATGTGCCCTTCCTGAGCAATCTGGACTCCAAGCGCGAGATCAAGACCGAGCCCAAGCTGGCCTTCGTCCTGAACGGCAGCCAGTTCGATTCGAACGCGGCATCCACGCCCTTCGCCGACGACCGCAAGACCGAGGCGCATCTCAAGTTCGACGGACTCGAGCTGGCACCCTACATCGGCTACATCCCCGCGGGCCTGCCGGTGGAACTGCGCGGCGGCAAGCTGGATGCGGACCTGAGTGTCAATTTCGAGAAGACCGCAAGCACCGGGCTGAAAATCACCGGCTCAGTGGGGGCGCGCGAGATCAAGTTGGCCGATTCGAAAGGTCGCGATCTGCTGGGCTTCGAGTCGCTGAAGATCGCCCTGACCGACGTGCGGCCGCTCGATCGGGTGGTGCACCTGGGCGAGATCGCACTGGCCGGACCGCAATTGACCGTGGCACGCGATGCCGACGGCCGGCTCAACCTGCTGCCCGAGCAAGCCGGCGCCCCGGCCGCGCAGCCCGCGCCGCCGGCAGAAGCCAAGTCCGAAGCCGGCAACCAGCCGGCCCAGCCGGACTGGCAACTGCAGATCGACAAGGTG
>DASXKG010000515.1:0-4682 GCA_036496965.1 Variovorax sp. | reverse complement strand
GTCCCGAACTCTCCGACCTGACGATCTACGTGATCGACGTCGCGGCGGGCGAGAAGATCCCGCGCAAGGGCGGCCCCGGCATCACCAAGAGCGACCTGTTCGTGATCAACAAGACCGATCTCGCGCCCTATGTCGGTGCCGACCTGGGCGTGATGGAGGCGGACACGAAGCGCATGCGCAAGCAGCGGCCTTTCGTGATGACCAACCTCAAGACCCGCTCGGGCTTGGCTGAGGTCGTGGCCTTCATTGAAGAGCGGGGAATGCTCCGGCAAGAATAAGGCCCCCACGCTCCCCACTGCGTGTGGTTCGCTGCCCCCCGAGGGGGCGCAGGCCGCCTTGGGGCGGCCCGGCGCCGGCCTGATCATCTAAAGTTCGCTGCCGTCCTTGAGAACGCGGATCTTGTAGACCAGCCGCACGCTCGCATGGCGCGGGTCGCTGTTGCGCTGGGCATAGACATCGGCATCGCCCTGGACCCAGGCGGCATAGGCGCTGCTAGGATCATAGGAAGCCAGCTCGGGACCGAAGTTGCCGCGCCCCCAGGCCAGGATCTCGGCAAAGGCGGCGGCGCCCAGGTCGGGCAGCTGGTCGGTGGAGGCGGACCATTCGACGCGGCGCAGTTCGTCGCCGGCAAAGTAGAACACCGGCTCGAAGGGCAGCCCGGCGATGATGCTCGGCGCCGCGCGCCAGCTGCCCGCCAGGCCGCCGGCCAGGCGCTGCGGACGCTGCACATGCTCCAGCCCCGGGAGCGCCGCGCGCAGCTCGTCGGCCGACATGCCCAGGTGCACGCCGGGCGGCAGCGCCTGGGCCTGCGCCATGCCGCCAGCCAGGGCGAGGAGCAGGGCGCCCAGCGCGCGCGACAGGTGGGAAAGGCGGATGAAATGCATCGATGGCGTCAAGTTGTTACAGGCGGCGTGAAATGGTCCGCATCTTGCTCAATGCGTAGGCCGTAGGGCTTATTTTCCCCGATCGAAGGAATCGGGATACTGCAGCAAATTGATACACTCACGCAGCGTCAGCAGCAGCATGGCATCCGAGGCAATCTTTCATCCGCCGACCGGCAGCGTCCAGTTCGCGATCTATCCCGACGGGATGGACGGGGCGCGCATCATCGCCAGGATCGACGAAGAGGCCCTGCTCGGCCGCTTCCATGCCACCGAGCATTGCGATTCCGACCTGGTGCTGGCCTATGCGCGCAACGCCGACTCGATCGACGCGATGGCGACCGCGCGCTATCGCCAGAATCCCGCCCTCGCCGTCTGCCTGGGCAGCCAGGACTTCCAGCGCGAGTCGATTCAGGCCGAGGCTTCGCCCGCTGCACCCGGCGCGAGCTCGATCTCTATCTCTGCCAGCACCCAACTCGTCGCCACCTGATCGCCCGGCTGCACGTGCAGCGCCAGCACGCGGCCCGAGACGGGCGCCGCGTGCACATGTTCCATCTTCATCGCCTCCAGCGCCAGGATCGGCTGGCCCGCCTGCACCGCATCGCCCTGCGCGACCAGGACCGAGACCACGCGGCCGTTCATCGACGCGCGCAGCTTGCCGTCGCCCTGGGCAGCGCCGGCCTGGACCGTCGCAGCCCGCGTTGTGTCCAGGATGCTGAACGCCGCCCCACGGTAGTGCATGTTCAGCCGGGCACCGTCGCGCTGCCAGGCGGCGTGCTCTCCCAGGCCGTCACAGACGAAGCGGATGGCTCGCGCGTCCAGTTCGGGCCACTCGATCTCCCACTGCCGCTCGCCCAGGCTGACGCGGCAGGCGCGCGCGCTGCGGGGCTGCAGCGTGGCTTCCAGCCCCCGGCCATCGAGCTCGAAGCGCATGCCGATCGGCAGCGTATGGCGCATTCCCTGGCGCCGCGCCGGATGTGCGCGATCGCCGCTCGTCTCATACAGCAGCACGGCCGCGAGGACGGCGGCGCGGGATTGCGTGTCCGGGTCCGGTGCCAGCAGCGTCTCCGAGTGCGCCGCGACGAAGCCGGTGGTCGCGCCGCCGGCGGCAAAGACCGGGTGCAGCAGGCAGTTGCGCAGGAAGGCCTGGTTGGTCGTCACGCCCAGGGCCACGGTGTCCTCCAGGCCGGCAACCAGCCGGCGCCGCGCCTCCTCGCGATCGCGGCCATGGGCGATGAGCTTGGCGACCATCGAATCGTAGAAGGGCGCAATCTCGGCGCCGGGCTCGAGGGCGTCCTCGGCGCGCAGCAGCGCCGCCTTGCGCCACACGGCCATCCGGCCGCTCTGGGGCATGAAGCCCTGGGCCGCATCCTCCGCGCACAGGCGGACTTCCATCGCGTGGCCCTGCCAGCGAATCTGTTCCTGGGCCAGCGGCAGCGGCTCGCCCGCGGCCACGCGCAATTGCCATTCGACGAGGTCCAGGCCGGTGAGGGCCTCGGTCACCGGATGCTCCACCTGCAGCCGCGTGTTCATCTCCATGAAGAAGAACTCGCCCGCGTCATCGAGCAGGAATTCGAGCGTGCCGGCGCCTTCATAGCCGATGGCCTTCACTGCCGCCACCGCCGCTGCGCCCATGCGCCCGCGCAGCGTCGCGTCCACCCTCGGCGAAGGCGCCTCTTCGATCAGCTTCTGGTGCCGGCGCTGCACCGAGCAGTCGCGCTCGCCCAGGTGCACCGCATGGCCATGGCGGTCGCCGAAGACCTGGATCTCGATGTGCCGCGCGTCGACGACGGCGCGCTCGAGGATCAGGCGCGGATCGCCGAAGGCGCCCACGGCTTCGGAGCGCGCGCTGTGCAGCATGGGACCGAAGTCCGCGGCCGACGGCACCAGCCGCATGCCGCGACCGCCGCCGCCGGCCGTGGCCTTGATCATCACCGGATAGCCGATGCGCGCGGCCTCTTCGACCAGCCGCGCCTCGTCCTGGTCGTCGCCCTGGTAGCCCGGAATGCATGGCACGCCGGCGGCCTGCATCAGCGCCTTGGCGCCGGCCTTGTCGCCCATGGCGCGAATCGATTCGGGCGCCGGGCCGATGAAGACCAGGCCCGCGTCCCGGCAGGCCTGGGCGAAGTCGGCGTTCTCGGCCAGGAAGCCATAGCCGGGATGCACCGCGTCCGCGCCGCTCAGGCGGGCGGCCTCGATCAGCGCCGGGATGCGCAGGTACGACTGGGCCGGCAGCGACTCGCCGATGCACACCGACTGGTCGGCTTCGCGCACATGGCGTGCATCCGCATCGGCGCGCGAATACACCGCCACCGTGCGAAAGCCCATGGCACGGGCGGTGCGCAGCACGCGCAAGGCGATCTCGCCGCGGTTGGCGACCAGGATCTTGGCAAAGGGTGTGGCGCTCATGGTTCAGGGACGGGCCACGGAGAACTGCATCGGCTGCGGCTGACGCCATTCGGCCTCGCGGCAGATGGAAAGCACCTGGGCCAGCACCGCGCGGGTGTCGCGCGGATCGATCACGCCATCGTCGAGCAGCCTGGCGCTGGTGGTGAACACGCTCATCTGGCTTTCGAAGCGTTCGACGATGCCGCGCTCGAGTTCATCCAGGCGAGCGGGGTCGACAGCGCCTTTGCGCTTCATCGCCGCTTCGGTCACCATCACCATCGTCCTGGCGGCTTGCTCGGCGCCCATCACCGCGGTCTTGGCGTTCGGCCACGAGAAGCAGAAGCGCGGATGGAAGCCGCGCCCGCACATGCCGTAGTTGCCGGCGCCGAAGGAAGCGCCGCAGTACAGCGTGATCTGCGGCACCGTGGCGTTGGTCACGGCCTGGATCATCCTCGAGCCGTGCTTGATGATGCCCGCCTCCTCGTGCGCCCGGCCGACCATGTAGCCGGTCGTGTTGTTGAGGTAGAGCAGCGGCGTCCTCGACTGGCAGCAGGCCTGGATGAAATGGGTCGCCTTGTTGGCGCCCGCGCTGTCGATCGGCCCGTTGTTGGTGACGATGCCCAGCGCCAGGCCCTCGATGCGGATGTGGCCGACCACGGTGGCGCTGCCGTAGCCGGCGCCGAACTCCAGGAAGTCCGAATCGTCGGCGATGCGGGCCAGCACCTGGCGCATGTCGACCGGCCGCTTGGGATCGGCCGGCATGATGCCGAGCAATTCCTCGGCGTCGTGGCGCGGCGGCCTGAAGGCGCGCGGCGGCGCCATGGGCGGTTCATGCTGCCAATCGATACCGGCCAGGATCTCGCGCGCCAGCCGGATCGCGTCGCGGTCGTCCTCGGCGAGGTAGTCGCCGAGGCCGGAGACCGTGGTGTGCATCAGGGCGCCGCCGAGCTCTTCCTCGGTGGCGATCTCGCCGGTGGCGGCCTTGAGCAGCGGCGGCCCGGCCAGGAAGGCCCGCGATCGGCCGCGCACCATCACGATGTAGTCCGACAGGCCCGTCTGGTAGGCCCCCCCGGCGGTGGACGAGCCGTGCGTCACCGTGAGCACGGGCAAGCCAGCGGCCGACAGCCGCGCCAGGTTGCGGAACAGGCTGCCGCCGGTGATGAACTCCTCCACCTTGTAGGTCATCAGGTTGGCGCCGGCGCTCTCGACCAGCTGCACGTAGGGCAGCTTGTTCTCCAGCGCCAGTTCCTGCAGGCGCAGGACCTTGGGAATGCCCATCGGCTGCAGGGCGCCGGCATCGATGCCGGAATCGGAGGCATTGACCATCACCCGCACGCCCGAGACCCAGCCGATGCCGCCGATCACGCCGCCGCCGGGCACGCTCTGCTCCAGGTCGGGCCGGTCCAGGCCCAG
>DASXKG010000514.1:0-1670 GCA_036496965.1 Variovorax sp. | reverse complement strand
GCCCGCTGCCGCCGGCCGCCACAAACCCATTGCCTTCATCGCCGTCATGTCCCTTCTTGTCTGTAAGAAAATTCGCACAGAAACTGAGATTTTCCCTAGCAAGAGTCGGGCTAGGAATAGCGTTTACTCGCAGAAAGGCAGCAACCACGGGCCTTCGGAGGCGGCCGGATGGCTAGACGTCGATGTTGGCCGCCCGCAGCGCGTTCTGCTCGATGAATTCGCGGCGCGGTTCGACTTCGTCGCCCATGAGCATGGTGAAGACCCGGTCCGCTTCGATCGCATCGTCGATCTGCACCTTCAGCAGCCGACGTACTGCCGGGTCCATGGTGGTTTCCCAGAGCTGCTCCGGATTCATTTCGCCCAGGCCCTTGTAGCGCTGGCGGGCGGTGACGTTCTCGGCCTGGCCGATCAGCCAGCGCATGGCTTCGCGGAAATCGCCGACTTTTTCTTCCTTGGCCCGTTCGCCCTCGCCGCGCCGGACCACCGCGCCCTCGCCCAGCAGGCTGCGGAAGGTCTTCGCGGCTTCGGCCAGCGCGGCGTAGTCGGCGCCGTGCACGAAATCCTGCGTCAGCACACTGCTCTTGATGTTGCCGTGATGGCGGCGGCTGATGCGCAGCAGCGGCTTGTCGGTACGGGCGTCGAATTCGCTCGCCACGTCCGCCGGTGCGCCGGTGGTATTGAGCTCACGCAGCTTGTTCTGCAGGGCCACCGCAGAGGCTTCAGCGCTCGGCGTGCTGTCGAGATCGAGCGCCACGCCATCGGCGATGGCGCGCAGCGCCGCAGCATCGAGGAAGACGCCCAGCCGCGCGATCACCGCCTCGGCGAGCTGGTGCTTGCGCGCGAGTTCGGCCAGCGTATCGCCCGCGAGCGTGGCCGGACGGCTGCCGCCGGTGATCACGCTGGCATCCTTGAGCGCCACCTTCAGCAGGAAGGCGTCGAGCGCCGGGCCGTCCTTGAGGTACTGCTCTTCCTTGCCGACCTTGACCTTGTACAGCGGCGGCTGCGCGATGTAGATGTGGCCGCGCTCGACCAATTCCGGCATCTGCCGGTAGAAGAAGGTCAGGAGCAGGGTACGGATGTGGGCGCCATCCACGTCCGCGTCGGTCATGATGATGATGCGGTGGTAGCGCAGCTTGGCGACGTTGAAATCGTCGGCGCCCCCGCCGGCGCTGCTCGCGCCCGCACGGCCAATGCCGGTGCCCAGCGCGGTGATCATGGTCAGGATCTCGTTGCTGGTCAGCAGCTTCTCGTAGCGCGCCTTCTCGACGTTCAGGATCTTGCCGCGCAGCGGCAGGATGGCCTGGAACTTCCGGTCGCGGCCCTGCTTGGCCGAGCCGCCGGCGGAGTCGCCCTCGACCAGGTAGACCTCGCACAGCGCCGGGTCCTTCTCCTGGCAGTCGGCCAGCTTGCCCGGCAGGCCCATGCCGTCGAGCACGCCCTTGCGGCGCGTCATTTCACGCGCCTTGCGTGCGGCTTCGCGCGCGCGAGCGGCCTCGACGATCTTGCCGCAGATGATCTTGGCGTCGTTCGGCCGCTCCTGCAGGTAGTCGCCGAGCAGGCGCCCCACGATGTCTTCCACCGGCGCGCGCACTTCGCTGGACACCAGCTTGTCCTTGGTCTGGCTGGAGAACTTCGGCTCCGGCACCTTCACGCTCAGCACGCAGCACAGG
>DASXKG010000513.1:0-4948 GCA_036496965.1 Variovorax sp. | reverse complement strand
GCGTCCGCGCGGTGGCGCGACGAGGCCAGCGCGATGCCCATCGCGACCGTGACGCCGATCAGGATCTGGCCGACTCGAAGCGCCGCCACCTGCAGCGCCGAATGGCCGGGCAGGTCGCCCGCGCCGAGGATGATCAGGGCCGCCACCGGCGCACTGCGCAGCGCGGCGTTGGCTGCGCTGGCGAACGACAGGCCGGCGACGATCGCCAGCAGGGTCGCCAGCGCGGGAACGCCGTGGTGCTCGAGCCAGACGCCAGCCAGGCCGCCGAGCGCACCGATCATCGTGCCGCACGCGCGGTTCAGGCCGGCTTCCCAGGTGCCGCCGGTGTTCGGCCGCATGACGATCAGGGTGCTCATGACCGCCCACAGGTGTTCCGGAAGCCGCAGCAGCGCAGAAACCAGGTAGGCGAGCAGCACCGCCGCGGCCAGCTGGGCGCCGTGGTGGCGCTTCTCGGCGTCGAAGGAAAGGCGCAGGGCACGCCCGCTGCGCTTGGCCAGGCGCATGAGCCAAGCTTCGCGCAGCTGCGCTTCGCCGTTCGCCTTCGGAACGGCCGGGCGGCTCATCGGGCCGGCTCCGCGCTCGGCATGGCAGCCTCATCCAGCGCCTGCGCGATCCCGTCGATCAGCGTGCAGGCCTGCAGCAACAAGGCGCGCTCCGGCGCACTCAGGGAGTCGGCGATCACCTGGGCCAGCGAGGCTTCGCCCGCCCGGACAGCCCGGGCCAGCCGCTTCGCACCCAGGCGCGTGAGGCTGATCAGCGAACGCCGGCCGTCGGCGGCGTCGGCATGGCGCAGCAGCCATCCCTGGGCTTCGAGTTCCGCCAGCAGGCGGGTGAGGGATTGCAGCTTGACCCCTTCGCGCTGCGCGATCTCGGTCGGCGTCAGCGCGCCGGCGCGATAGAGCAGCCCGACGACGCTCAGCTTGGCGACGCTGACGCCGCCATTCGCCGGTGTGGGGCGCAGGCGGCGCGAGAGGCGCGTGACCGCGCCACGCAGGCGGACGGCGCAATGCGCGGCATCGGGCGGATTGGTTTCCATGGCTGAATGGCAAGACGAGTCTTGCTATCCAGAATACTAAGACCAATCTTGCCAAATTACAAATTGACGGAACTGCGATCTCGACGAACGCTCGATGCCCAAGCCCGGCCATCGGCTCGAGCTGGTGGAGTTCAAGCTGCGCGAATGGCTGCGCGAGATCAGCTGATCAGCTGGTTCTTCAGCGCGTAGTAGGTGAGGTCGCTGTTGGAGCTGAGGTTCATCTTTTCCATCAGCCGGCTGCGGTAGGTGCTCACCGTCTTCACCGACAGCGACAGATGCTCGGCAATGGCACCCGCCGTCTCCCCGGTCGCCAGCTTCAGGAAGACCTGGAACTCGCGCTCGGACAACTGCTCGTGCGGCGCCGCGTCGGTGTTGCGGTCGAGCTGGCGCGCCAGCAGTTCCGCCACGCCGGGCGTGATGTAGCGCCGGCCCAGCGAGATCGTGCGGATCGCCTCGACGATCTCCTTGGGGTCGCATTCCTTGTTGAGGTAGCCGCTGGCGCCCTGGCGGATCAGGCCCATGGCGTAGTGCTCCTCGGGGTAGCCGCTCAAGATCAGGATGCCGGTGTCCGGCGCCTTGGCGCGCACCATGGCGATGGCATCGATGCCGCTCTGGCCCGGCATCGACAGGTCCATCACCAGGACGTCGATCTCATGGTTGCGCACCAGGTCGATCGCTTCGCGCCCGCTGGCGGCTTCACCGACCACGCGCAGGTCCACGTGCTGCGAAAAGAAGTCGCGCAGGCCCGAACGAACGATGGCGTGGTCATCCACGATGCCGATCTTGATCATTCTGATTCCCCGAGTTGTGAAGGCTGCCAAGCATGCGGGCCGCCGGGGACAGCGCGCGTCTGCCGAGCGCCCGAGCGCGCGTAGGAGAGACGCGACGACAAAGCACCGCAAATCGCCCCATCACGGCCGATGCCGGGGAGTCAGCGCAGAAGGGCGACAGCGGCTGCGACTGCGGCCAGGCCGCCCATCACGAGCCAGCTCCTGGACAAGCGCGGGCCGCGCGCGCTGTTGCTGCTGCCGCCCTCGAGCCGCGAGGGCAGCGTGCGCATTTCGTCGACGGAGCGATAGGGCGTGAAGCGCTCGTCCTCGTCGATCGCGCCGAGCAGCGCGGCCAGGTGGGCCGAGTCCTTGTCGTCCTGCTCGTAAACGGTGGGAGTCTCGTCTCGGGCACGTTGGATGCTGGCCAGGAACATCTTGCCCTTGGTGGTGAATCCGATGTCCTCGCCGCTCATCGCGAGGACGCCGAGTTCGATGAGGGCGTCGATGCCGCGGCGCACCGAGGGCCGCTCGCTCACCGGCACGCTGGCCTGCAGGCCGGTGCGCGAGGTCTTGCCGCTGACGGCGGCGGCGGTACGGCTGCGCACCAGCGTGGCGAGCACGGCGGCAACGGTCTGACGGTCGGTAAGTGCTGGGTCCATGTCGATTCTGATTATTCCTGCGAACGAGGATCCGTGCGAGTGTTCTATGGTCCGCCATCGGGCGGGCGTGTGGAGGTAGGATCGGATCGCCGGCATCGATGAAAGTTCAGCACAAGGAAATATGAACGCGACGGACAGAAAAGCCGTGAGGATCCAGGCCAGGCTGAAGTGGGAAGCAGCCCGCGAACGGGTCGATTTCGCGCTGAAACCGCCGGATGGCCGGCCAGTCGGCGAAGCAGCGGAGATCGAAGCGGCGGTACGGGTTGCGCAGGCGGCGCTGGAGACGCTTCGGTCGGCATTCGGCGTCGAGAGCGGGCGGGATGCGGAGGATTGATTGATGGTCGTGGATGGAGCCGTTGGCCTGCCTGTTGGCGTGTCTTCGATTTTACATAAGATACATTGTATAAAACAATTAGACGAACGGCCCGGGCTCACTTTCAGCTTTAGTTGCCCCCTGTGCATTCCTGCACGCGGCGATTTCGCCGCCCGGACCGAGACTAGGCGGATGGCGCTCATCGTCTGTCCTTACTGCAACACTCGCAACCGCGCCATCGCAAAGTTCTGCATCGAGTGCATCAACATGCTTCCGAATGCGCCGACCGAGCGCGGCTTCGCCAGCACCATGGGTGCGTCCACGCTGCTGGCACTTGGCCCCATCGCGTCGCCGGGTGCACCGTCCGACCATTCCAGGGGCATGTGGCTGAGCATCGCCGCCTTGGTCGTGGCGTTGCTGCTCGGCGTCGCGGGATGGCTGCTGGCCGAAACCGAAGGCTGGTATTTCTATCCCGCCGGCACCGCGCAGCACCTGGCCGCGCCGGCCGCACGCCCGATCCGGACCGCGGCCCATTGAGCGGCTGAAACGGCCTCGGCTCGGGTCGCTGTCCGACAGGCGAATGGGCGCTTTGGCGTGCCCGCGTGCGCCCGCCGGGGGTTAAATCCTCACTGCAGTGCCGGGCATGACGCCGCAGGCTCTTCATGCCGTGAGTCCAGTGACGCCCGCCATCCGCCCCTCCTCGCTCGGCGAGACCGACGCCTACCTGTTCCAGGAAGGCACGCACGCGCGCATCTACGAGCGCCTGGGTGGCCATGTCCACACGAACGGCGAAGGCGCGAGCTTTGCCGTCTGGGCACCGAACGCCCGGTCGATCTCGGTCATCGGCGACTGGAACGGCTGGAACTGGGAGGTCGATCCGCTGCAGCCGCGGCCGGACAATACCGGCGTCTGGCAAGGCGCTGCGGCCGCCGCCCGGCGCGGCCAGGCGTACAAGTACCGGATCGTGTCGCAGCGCGGCGACGTCTTGGAAAAGGCCGACCCGGTGGCGCTTTGCAGCGAGCCGCCGCCGGCCACCGCTTCCCGGCTCTGGTCGCTGGAATACGAATGGGGCGACAGTGAATGGATGGGCACGCGGGGCGCGCGCAACCGCCTCGAGGCACCGATTTCCATCTACGAAGTGCATCCCGGCTCCTGGCGCCGCCTCGCCGGCGAGACACTGAACTACCGCGAACTGGCGCATGCGCTGGCGGACTACGTGGTGTCGCTGGGCTTCACGCATGTGGAGCTGATGCCGATCACCGAGCATCCCTTCTACGGCTCCTGGGGCTACCAGACCACCGGCTATTTCGCGCCGACGGCGCGCTATGGCAACCCGCAGGACTTCATGTATCTCGTCGACCACCTGCACCAGCGCGGCATCGGCGTGGTGCTGGACTGGGTGCCTTCGCATTTCCCCACCGACGCGCACGGTCTGGCGGATTTCGACGGCACTCAGCTCTACGAGCATTCGGATCCGCGCCAGGGCTTCCACCCGGAGTGGAATTCGGCCATCTTCAACTACGGACGGCATGAGGTGCGCAGCTTCCTGATCTCGTCCGGCCTGTTCTGGCTCGATCGCTACCACGTGGATGGCCTGCGGGTGGACGCGGTGGCTTCGATGCTCTATCTCGACTACGCGCGGCAGGAGGGCGAATGGATTCCCAACCGCTGGGGCGGCCGGGAGAACCTCCAGGCGATCGACTTCCTGCACGAACTCAACCGCGCGGTCTACCGTGAGCACCCGGACGCCTTCACGGTGGCCGAGGAGTCGACCGCCTGGCCGCAGGTCTCGCGGCCGATCGAGATGGGCGGCCTGGGCTTCGGCATGAAATGGAACATGGGCTGGATGCACGACACGCTGGCCTACATGAAGCAGGACCCGGTGCACCGGCGCTACCACCACCATGGCATGACCTTCTCGATGGTCTATGCCTTCAGCGAGAACTTCGTGCTGCCGCTCTCGCACGACGAGGTGGTCTACGGCAAGGGCTCGCTGATCGACAAGATGCCTGGCGACACCTGGCAGCAGTTCGCCAACCTGCGCGCGCTGTTTGCCTACATGTGGGCCCACCCGGGCAAGAAGCTGCTCTTCATGGGCGGCGAATTCGCCCAGCGCCGCGAATGGACGCACGAGGGGCAGCTCGACTGGCAGCTCACCGACCTGGCCGAG
>DASXKG010000512.1:0-1712 GCA_036496965.1 Variovorax sp. | reverse complement strand
GGTTGTTCGGGAGTTTGCGGACATGGGCAGGCGCCGCCGCCTGAAAGGACGCAGCGCAAGAAACGGGAGGGCGCGGGAGTGCGTGGAAAGAGCACGCCATGTTAGTGCGCCCGGCCGAATCGTGCCGCGCCCCGGCCGGATGCACCCGCGCTACAGCAGGTTGATGCGCCGCGCCTGTTCCTTCAGCTCGGCGCGAAAAGCCGGGTGTGCGATGCTGATCAGCTCTCCAGCGCGCTGCTTGGCCGACTTGCCGCGCAGCTGCGCCACGCCGTACTCGGTGACCACGTAGTTGATGTCGTTCTTGCTGGTGCTGACGTGGGTGCCCGGGGCGAGCACCGGCACGATGCGGCTGATCGTGTCCTCCCTGGCGGTCGAAGGCAGGACGATGAAGGCCTTGCCGCCACGCGAGCGGTTGGCCGCGCGCACGAAGTCCGACTGGCCGCCGGTGCCCGAGAACGGCGAGGCGCCCAGGCTCTCCGAGCCGCACTGGCCCAGCAGGTCGATCTGCAAGGTGGCATTGATGGCGACCAGGTTGTCGTTCAGGCCCGCCAGCGAGGGGTCGTTGGTGTAGTTCACCGGATGCATCTCCAGCATCGGATTGCGATCCATGAAGCGGTACAGCCGGCTCGAACCCAGGGCGAAGGTGGCGACCATCTTGCCCGGCAGGTAGTTCTTGCGCTGGTTGGTGACGGCGCCGCTTTCCAGCAGCGTGAGGATGCCCTCGCCGAGCATCTCGGTGTGGATGCCGAGGTCGCGCTTGTGCGCCAGCTGCATCACCACCGCATCGGGAATGCCGCCGTAGCCGATCTGCAGGGTCGAGCCGTCGTCGATCATGTCGGCCACGTACTTGCCGATGGCTTCCTGCACGATGCCGATCTTGGGCAGGCCGACCTCGAGCACCGGGTCTGCGCTTTCGACCAGCGCGGTGACCTGCGAGATGTGGACCCGGCAATTGCCGTAGGTGAAGGGCACGTGCGGGTTGACCTCGAGCACCACCGCGCGTGCTTTCGCCACCGCGGCCATGGTGTAGTCGGTGCCCAGGCTGAGGGCGAAGTAGCCGTCCGCATCCATCGGCGATGCCATGCTGAAGACCACGTCCGCGGGCATCAGGCCGCGTTCGATCATCACCGGTAGCTCGGAGAAATAATTGGGAATGAAATCGATCCAGCCGGCCTGCCCGCCGGCGCGCGTGGCGCCGCCGTAGAAGTAGGCGACATGGCGCACGTGGTCGACGGTGGCCGGATCGATGTAGGCGTACTTGCGAATCGCCAGGATCTGCCCGACCTTCACGTCGCGGAAGTCCAGCCGCTGCTCCGACAGGGCGGCCAACAGCGTGGGCGGCTCGCCGACGCCGGTCGGCACGACGATGAAGTCACCGTTGCGGACATGGCGCACGGCGTCGGCGGCGCTGCTGCGCTTGTGTTGGTAGCTCTCTGTGACTGGCATGGGTCCTCTCGCTGGCGCGGTGCAAGCTCGAAATCGAGCGCTGCAGAGTATGCCGTCGGGGCCGTGCAGGCAATGCTGATATTCATCAACCCGTAGGGCCCGGCCGACAGCGTACGCGGACGGCTGCGCACACGCCGCCCCGCGATCGAGGCGCCCACTTCGGATGTCGATCGAAAGGGATGCCATGAACACCTTGCGGCAAGTTCTTCTCGGGGCCTGCCTGGCGCTCGCCGCGCAGGGCGCTGCGGCCCAGGCCGCTGCGGCCC
>DASXKG010000511.1:0-2213 GCA_036496965.1 Variovorax sp. | reverse complement strand
CTGCGCCCGGGATCGCTCGGTTTGCCCAGACACAGCGGTTCCATCTTCGCCCACTGGGCGTCGCTCAATACAAGTCGGTCCATCCGTAGCTTGAATCACAACCAACTGACCTTGGGAATCCTGATTCCCAACAGACCCTAGACCGGCTTCCACTGCACCAGGGTGAAAGGCGGCTTGGCGTCGTCGTGCGGTTCGAACACGGCCTGCACGTCGGCGCCGATGCGCACCTCCTGCTTGGGATCGCCTAGAAGGTTGCCGACCATGCGAACGTTGCCGGCATCGGTCAGCTCGACCAGGACGACGATGTAAGGGCCGTGCCCCTTCAACGCCGGATGCACCGGATGCCACGGCCGCTCCCAGCTATAGATGCGGCCCCTGCCCGAGACCTTGTGCCAGCCGAGGTCGAAGGACAGGCACTTGTGGCAGATCCATTCCGGCCCCCACTGGAAGGTGCCGCAGGCTTTGCAGCGCTGCACCAGCAACTCGCCGCGCCGCGTGGCGTCCCAGTATGGCTTGTCGAGGCCGTCACTCTCCGGGACGGGGGTCGGCAAGCCGCTCGGCAGGTAGCTCACAGCGTTGTCTCCGCGCCCAGGATCATGCTCGAGACCGGCGTCACCATCGGCCCGGAGATCACCATCGACACTTCCGCATCGGGCACCTGCGCGGTCGATTGGCCGCGCAACTGACGGACCGCCTCGACCTGCAGTTCGAGGCCGTGCATGTAGCATTCCGCCAGGTTGCCGCCCGAGGTGTTGAGCGGCAGCTTGCCACTGGGCGCCATCAGATTGTCGGGCGTGAGGAAATCGTTGGCCTGCTCGGCCGTGAAGAAGCCGTGCTCGACCAGGCTCATCAGCACACCGCCGGTGAAGTTCTCGTAGCTCTGCACGACGTCGACATCGGCCGGCTTGACGCCCGCCATGTCGTAGAGCTGCGGCGCCACGGTGGTGAAGCTCGAGGTGGCGTAGAGCGGCGCGTTGTGGCTGCGCGCGCCGTTGCGATATTCCGAGCCCTGCGCCGAGCCCAGCAGGTAGGCCGGCTTGTGGCGGAAGTCGCGCGCCTCCTCCGCCGGCACCAGGATCAGCGCGGCGGCGCCGTCGTTCTCCTGGCAGCAATCGAACAGGCGCCAGGGTTCGACGATCCAGCGCGAGGCGTCATAGGCCTCTGCGGTCAACGGGCGGCCGTGCATCACCGCGCGCGGATTGGCCTGGGCGTGATGATAGGAGGCGAGCGCAATGGCGCGCTGGGCGCCGGCTTCGATGCGATTCTCGTGCAGGAAGCGCATCGCGCGCATGGCGTAGCGCTGCGCCGGCGACATCACGCCGTAGGGTGCGTTGAGCGCCGCTTCGCCCGCCGCGACGCCGCCCGGCGGTGCGGCGCCAAAACGCTGGAACTGGCCCTGCGCCAGCGCACGGAACACGACGACGCAGTTGGCCATGCCGCAGGCGACCGCTGCCGCGGCATTGCCGGTGGCCGCCGATCCGCCGCCGCCCCCGCCGCCCCAGTTCATGTTGGAGAAGCGCAGCGCCGGCAGGCCGAGCGCCGCGGCCAGGCGCGAGGGATCGTTGCGGTCATTCGAATAGGAGGCGAAGCCGTCGATCCGGCGCGGATCGATGCCGGCATCCTCGCAGGCGGCCAGGATCGCCTGCAAAGCGAGCTGGAACTCGGACACCGGCGCCTTGCCGTGCTTGTAGTACGGCGTCTCGCCGACTCCGGCGATCGCTGCCTTGCCGCGAAGCGTGCGCTTGCTCATCGGCCGCCCGTCAGTTGGCGCGATAACGCGCCGGGACCTCGATCCCCAGGAAGCGCGCACAGTTCAGCCCCAGCACCTTGGCCCGCGCGCCGTCCGACAGCTGGCCCATGGTGCGCTCGATCGCCTGCGCCGAGTGCGGCCAGGTGCCCTCATGATGCGGATAGTCGTTGGCCCACATGAAGTTGCCGTCGAGGCCGTGGCTTTCGGCGAGATCGAGGCCGGCCTTGTCCTCCTGGAAGGACGAGAAGCCGTGCGCGCGGTAATAGTCGCTGGGCAGTCCTTGCAGCTTGGGCCGCACCCAGAAGTGATGCTTCTTGTAGGCCTCGTCCATCGCGCCGAGCAGCCACGGCACCCAGCCGATGCCGGCCTCGATGGTGGCGAAGCGCAGCTTGGGAAAACGCTCGAGCACGCCCGAGGCGCAGAGGTTGGCCACCGGCTCGATGGTGGGCGACAGCGAATGCGA
>DASXKG010000510.1:0-3324 GCA_036496965.1 Variovorax sp. | reverse complement strand
TCGTTGCGGCAGCCGAAATAGCCCGAGCCGATTTCCCAGATCAGGTCGCCGCCGTGCACGCGGTGGTGCGCCGAAATCGAGCCTTCCCCGGTGTCGTGCGCAAAGCCGCCCATCTTCGCGCCCAGGTTGAGCGCCAGGATGGCGTTGGCCGACAAGGCGCCGAAGCTCATCGCCGAGATATTGAACACGCTCGCATCGTAGGGCTGCGTGCACAACTGCCCGGCCGGCGTGTCGGGGTTGGGCGTGGCGCCGATCACGATGCGGAAATCGTGGTCGGGCAGCCGGGTCGGCCGCATGGAGTGGTTGATCCACTCGTAGCCGGCGGCGGAGACGTCGATCTGGGTGCCGAAGGGCCGGTTGTCCGGCTCGCCCTTGCTGCGCTGGTACACCAGCGAGCGCTGGGCGCGCGAGAAAGGCGCGGCCTCGCGGTCGCTCTCGATGAAGTACTGGCGGATCTCGGGGCGGATGTACTCGAGCAGGAAGCGGATGTGGCCGCTCACCGGATAGTTGCGCAGGACGGCATGCCGCGCCTGCCGCAGGTCGTGCACGCCGGTGGTGCAGAGCCCCGCAAAGACCAGGAGCGAGGTCCATGCCAGCCAGTAGAAGGGCAGCAGGGCGACGGCCGCGACGCTCGCTGCCAGGCCGGCCAGGCACAGCGCGAACACGATGTAACGCGCCGGCAGCAGCGCGGTCTGGGGGGTGCGAATGATGTGTCTCCAGGAGCCTTGCTGCATCATAGAGGGCTGCCTTTGTAACCCACATGACAAGCTTGCCCACCCCACCGCCGGCCGGACGGCCCGACGCCGAGCCCCTCGGCCCCGACGATTTCGATGCCCAGGACCATGCACTCGACCTCATGCGCGAGCATGACGACGAGACGCCGCAATGGGAATTCTGCGAGGGCTTCATGGCCGCGCTGGTCTGCACGCGCCGTGCCATCGAGGCGGCCGAATACTGGCCGGTGCTGCTGGGCGAGGGCTTCGTGGCGGCGCAGCACATGGAATTCGTCTGGCGCTGGAAGCGGCGCTGGCGCGAGATCGAGACCGGCCTGGATGCCGACGTGCAGTCGCTGGACGACGAGCGCACCTGGCAGCCCGAGGTGCTCGACACGCGCGGCGCCATCGCCGCGCTGTCCGACGAGGAGCGCGCCGAGATGGATACCGGCGAGATTCTTCCCTCATTCGCCCAGGTCTGGGCGCTCGGCTTCATGTTCGCGGTCGAGAACTGGCCCGAGGACTGGGCGCCGCCGCGCGACAAGGAGGCCGCGCAGATGCTCGACGAGGCGCTCGGCGCCATCGTCACGCTGACCGAGGACGACACCGGCAAGCCCGCGCTGTCGATGTACAGCGAGGATGGCCCGCCCAGCGTGAGCCAGCAGCGCATCGACGACTACGGCGCCGCGATCTGGGCCGTCTACGACCTGCGCCAGCTCTGGCGCAGCATGGGCCCGCGGGTGGAGACGATCCGCAAGGAAGCGACGCCCGGGCGCAACGATCCCTGCCCCTGCGGCAGCGGCAAGAAGTACAAGAAGTGCCATGGGGCGGGCTGAGACCGAGGTCGCGCTGAGCCGTCCGCCGGTGGCGTCATTGCCGCTGCGCAGCGCCTGGGGCATGGTGTTCGCGCTGTGCACCGCCTTCGCGCTGAGCCAGGCCTTTCGCACCGTGGGCGCCATCATGGCCAGCCCCTTGCAGGCGGAGTTCAAGCTGTCGGCGCAGGCGCTGGGCGTGTTTTCCGCCTCCTTTCACTTCGCCTTCGGCGCCATGCAGCTCTTCATGGGCATCGGCATCGACCTGCATGGCGTGCGCCGCACGGTGCTGGTCGCGTTCCCGCTGGCCATCGCCGGCGCGGTGCTGTCGGCGTTGTCGACCCGCTACGTCTGGCTGGTGGCCGGCCAGGTGCTGATCGGCGTCGGCTGCGCGCCGGCCTTCCTGGTCTGCACGGTGTTCATCGCGCGCCATTTCCCGGCCGCGCGCTTTGCCTCGGTCTCGGGCCTGGTGCTGGGCATGGGGGGCCTGGGCATGCTGCTGACCGGCACGCCGCTGGCCTGGCTGGTGCAGGCCTATTCCTGGCGCACCGGCTTCGCGGCGCTGGCCGTGGCCTCGGTGCTGGCCTGGGCGGTGATCTTCGCCACGGTGCGGGAACCGGCGCGCAACGAAGCCAGGCCGCGCGAAACGGTCGGCGCGGCGCTGCGCCAGTTCGGCTCGCTCTTCACCATGCCGCACACGCCGGGCATCCTGGTGCTGGGCGCGGTCACCTATGCGGCCTTCATCTCGTTGCGCGGGCTGTGGCTGGGGCCGCTGTTGATCGAGCGGCATGGCTATTCGCTGGTGCAAAGCGGCAACGTGGCGCTGATCGTCTCGATCGTCTCGCTCTTCGGTTCGCCCCTGTTCGGGCGGCTGGACCGCGACGGACCGATACGGCGGCAGCGCATCGTGGCTTGCAGCCTGGTCTACGCCGCGCTGTTCGCTGCGATCGCGGTCTTCAGCCAGGCCTGGATCGATATCGGCAGCACCATCCTGATCGGCCTGCTGTCGGGCTTCATCGTCTGGCAGTACGCCGACGTCCGGGTCGCCTACCCGGCCGCGATCACCGGCCGTGCGATGGCGGTCTTCACGATGGCGATGTTCCTCGGCGTGGCGGTGATGCAGTGGGTGACGGGCATCGCCTCGTCGCTGGCCACGGCGCACGGCATCGAGCCCTTCGCGGCGGTGCTGGGGACGATCGCGGCGCTGCTGCTGGCGGCGACGGTGGGCTTTGCCTGGCTGCCGAAGCCGGGGCCGGCGCGGACGCACGGCTGAGCCAACGGCGCGACAATGCGCCCATGAAAATCGTCGTCATGGGGGCCGGTGCGGTCGGTTGCTACTTCGGTGGCCTGCTGGCGCGCTGCGGCCATGAGGTGGTGCTGATCGGCCGAGCGCAGCATGTCGCTGCGATCGAGGCGCACGGCTTGCGGGTCGAAACCAAGGAGTTCGACGAGCACATCCGTCTCGCGGCAGGGACCGAGGCCCGGATGGCGCAAGGCGCCGATGTCGTCCTGTTCTGCGTCAAGTCGCCCGACACCGAGCACAGTGGGGCCGAGCTGGCGCCCTTCCTGGCCCCGCAGGCGCTCGTGCTGTGCCTGCAGAACGGTGTCGACAACGCCGACCGGCTGCGCGGCGTGCTGCCGGAGCACGACGTGGCGGCGGCTGTCGTCTATGTCGCGACCGAGATGGCGGGTCCGGGCCATGTGAAGCACCATGGCCGCGGCGAACTGGTGATCGAGCCGTCGCCCCGCAGCGCGTCGGTGGCGCAGGCCTTTCAGGCAGCCGGCATCCCGGTCGAGAT
>DASXKG010000509.1:0-5705 GCA_036496965.1 Variovorax sp. | reverse complement strand
CTGCCCATGTGACCTGTGTCAATGGCGTCTATCGCGCGGGTTGCGCGGGGCCGAACGGTGCGGCGGCGGTGCGCAAGTACTAGAAGACCCCCACGCAAGGAGAACCCATGTTCGCTGCCTTGCTCTTGACCCAATCCGAGGACCGTGCCACCCATGCCGCGCTGGCCTCGCTCGACGAAGGGCAGTTGCCCGCGGGCGAGGTGCGCGTCGTAGTCGCCTTTTCCACCGTGAACTACAAGGACGGCCTCGCCATCACCGGCAAGTCGCCGGTGGTGCGCAAGTTTCCGATGGTGCCCGGCATCGATTTCGCGGGCACCGTGCTCGAAAGCAGCGACGCCCGCTACAAGACCGGCGACGCGGTGCTGCTCAACGGCTGGGGCGTCGGCGAATCGCATTGGGGCGGCCTGGCGCAGCAGGCGCGCGTGAAGGCCGACTGGCTGGTGCCCATGCCCGAAGGCATGGATGCGCGGCGGGCCATGGCGATCGGCACCGCCGGCTACACCGCGATGCTCTGCGTGATGGCGCTGCAGGACCACGGCGTGACGCCGGCGTCCGGGCCGGTGCTGGTGACCGGCGCCAATGGCGGCGTCGGCACCATCGCGATCGCACTGCTCGCGCGGCTGGGCTTCAGCGTGCATGCGTCGACCGGCCGATTGGCGGAGGCTGGCTATCTGAAGCAACTGGGCGCGACCGAGGTGATCGACCGCGCGACCCTAGCCGCGCCCGGCAAGCCGCTGCAGAAGGAGCGCTGGGCGGCGGCGGTCGACAGCGTGGGCAGCCACACGCTCGCCAACGCCTGCGCCAGCCTCCACTACGGCGGCACCGCGGCCGCCTGCGGTCTGGCGCAGGGCATGGACTTCCCGGCCAGCGTGGCGCCCTTCATCCTGCGCGGCGTCACCCTGGCAGGCATCGACAGCGTGAACTGCCCGCTGCCGCGCCGTCTGGCCGCCTGGCAGCGGCTGGCGCGCGAGCTGCCCATGGACATGCTGGAAGCCAACACGCAGACCGTGGGCCTCGCCGAAGTGCCGGGCGTCGCCGCGCGGCTGCTCGCGGGAGAGATTCGCGGGCGCGCGCTGGTCGACCTGGCGCGCTAGGCCCGGACGCCGGCTTCGCAGCGTGCCTCCCTTGGAGTAGGCTCGGACACCGGACTTGGCGATCCACCCTCGCCAATTCGCATGTTCGAAGTTCGAATAGCGAGGGAAAATGACCCACCTGGGTGATTCCATGAAGCCATCGAGCTGGCGCCTGTTCCCCAAGTACGCCACCTTGATCATCGCGCTGGTGGCCGCGGTGCTGGCGGCCACCAGCGCCGTCACCGTCTACTTCTCCTATCAGGAGGCGCGCGCCAACCTGGTCGCCCTGCAGTCCGAGAAAGCCGAAGGGGCGGCGAACCGGATCGAGCAGTATGTGCTCGACATCGAGCACCAGCTCAGCTGGACCGCGCTGGCGGGCGCCGATGCCGACGGTGATTCGCTGGCCGCGCGCCGGGTCGACTACCTGAAGCTGCTGCGCCAGGCGCCGGCCATCACCGATGTCTTCTGGATCGATCCGAGCGGTCGCGAGCAGGTGCGCGTTTCCAGGCTGGAGGTGGACCAGATCGGCGCCGGCATCGATCGCTCGCACGAGTCGCTGTTCACCGACGCGATGGCCGGCCGCACGCATTTCGGCGAGGTCTACTTCCGCAAGGACACCGAGCCGTACATGACCATCTCGCGGCCGGCCGGCAGCGGCGGCGTGACGGCGGCGGAGGTCAACCTGAAATTCGTCTGGGACGTGGTGTCGCGCATCCAGCTCGGCGAGAACGGGATTGCCTATGCCATCGACGCCGGCGGCAACCTGATCGCCCACCCGGACATCAGCCTGGTGCTCAAGCACAGCAACCTGAACGCCTTGCCGCAGGTGGCGGCGCTGACCCAGCCGGACAGGGGCGCGCAGCCGCGGGCGCGCGACCTGCAAGGCAATGAGGTGCTGAGCGCCCATGCCGTGATTCCTGCCCTGCACTGGACCGTGTTCGTCGAATCGCCGCGTGCCGAGGCCTACGCGCCGCTGTACCGGACACTGCAGCGGCTGGCGCTGGTGCTGGCCGCCAGCCTGGTGGTCGCGATCGCGGCCAGCTTCTTCCTCGCCCGCGCCCTGGTGCGGCCGCTGCGCGCCCTGCAGCAGGGCGCGGCCCGCATCGGCGCCGGCGATCTGGATCGGCGCATCGACGTTCGCACCGGCGACGAGCTCGAGGGACTGGCCGAGCAGTTCAACCAGATGGGCGCGGCCCTGAAGGCTTCCTATGCCGGCCTGGAGCGCAAGGTCGAGGAGCGCACGGCCGAGCTGAGCGAGTCGCTCGGCCGGCAGACGGCGACCGCCGGGATCCTGCAGGTGATCAGCAATTCGGTCTCCGACACGGCGCCGGTTTTCGACGCCATCCTGCACAGCTGCGAGCGCCTTTTCGATGGGCAGCACATGGGCATCGCGCTGGCCGGCGCGGACGGGATGGTGCATCTGGCTGCGCAGCATGGCGCGGTCGCCGACCGCGCTGCGTTCGAACGCGCGTTTCCGGTCCCGCTGTCGGACCAGTCGGCCTCCGGGGCAGCCATTCTGTCGCGCCGCGTGGTCCAGTATGCCGACATCGGCGCGGACGACGTACCACCTTATGTGCGCCGCAGTGCGGAGGCCGCCCGCACCGGCTCGGTGATCGTTGCCCCGCTGCTGTGGGAGGGGCGCGCCATCGGCACCATCTTCGTCGGCCGCCGCGAGACCGGCGCGTTCCTGGACAAGGACGTGGCGCAACTGAAGACCTTCGCCGATCAGGCGGTGATCGCGATCCAGAATGCGCGGCTCTTCAGCGAGATACAGGCCAAGAGCCGCGAACTCGAGCAGGCCAACCAGCACAAGTCCGAATTCCTGGCCAACATGTCGCACGAACTGCGCACGCCGCTGAACGCCATCATCGGCTTCTCCGAAGTGCTGGCCGAGAAGATCTTCGGCGAGCTCAACGACAAGCAGATCGAGTACCTGCACGACATTCACTCGTCCGGCCATCACCTGCTGACGCTGATCAACGACATCCTCGACCTGTCGAAGATCGAGGCCGGGCGCATGGAGCTCGAATTGACCCACTTCGACCTGCGGATGCTGCTCGACAACGCCAGCACGCTGGTGCGCGAACGCGCGCTGCGCCAGGGCCTGGCGTTGAAGCTGGAAGTGGATGAATCCCTGGACGACTGGGTCGCGGACCAGCGCAAGCTGAAGCAGATCGTCATCAACCTGCTGTCGAACGCGGTCAAGTTCACGCCCGCCGGCGGCCAGGTGACGCTGCGCGCGCGCCGCCTCGATCACGCCGTGGAGATCGCGGTGGTCGACACCGGCGTGGGCATCGCCGCCGACCAGCAGGCGCTGGTGTTCGAGGAGTTCCGCCAGGCCGGCGGCGACTACCTGCGCAAGGCCGAGGGCACCGGGCTCGGGCTGGCCCTGGCGCGCCGCTTCGTCGAGCTGCACGGTGGTTCGATCCGGGTCGAGAGCGCGCCGGGCCAGGGCTCGACCTTCGCCTTCGTACTCCCCGAGCATGTCTTGGAGGTCGCAGCCGTATGAGCAAGATCCTGATCGTGGAAGACAACGAAAAGAACATGAAGCTGGTGCGCGACATCCTGCAGCACCTGGGTCATGCGACCCTCGAGGCGAGCACCGGCGCCGAGGGCGTGCGGCTGGCACTGGCCGAGTCGCCGGATCTGATCCTGATGGACATCCAGCTGCCCGACATCGATGGCATCGAGGTATTGCGCCGTATCCGTGCCGAGCCATCGCTCGATGCGACACCGGTGGCAGCGGTCTCGGCGTCGGTGATGCCCGACGAGCAGCAGAAGATTGCCGCATCCGGTTTCGATGCCTTCGTCGCCAAGCCGATCAACCTGAAGCAGTTTCGCGAGATGGTGCAGCGCTGCCTCGCGGCGGGTCGCCAATCCTCATGACCGCCAGGATCCTCGTCGTCGACGACGCACCGATGAACGTCAAGCTGCTGGCGGACCTGCTGGCGGCCAAGGGCTATGCGGTCACGACCGCGAGTTCGGGCGCGCAGGCGCTCGCCGCCATCGACAGCGCGCCGCCCGACCTGGTCCTGCTCGACGTGATGATGCCGGGGATGAGCGGCTACGAGGTGTGCGCTGCGATCCGTGCCGACGCAGCGCTGGCGATGATGCCGGTGGTGCTGGTCACGGCGCTCGATCCGGCACAGGAGCGGATCAAGGGCCTGGAGGCCGGCGCGGACGATTTTCTGAGCAAGCCGGTCAATCAGGCCGAGCTGCTGGCGCGCGTGAAATCGCTGCTGCGCATCAAGGCGCTCTACGACGAGGTGCAGCGCCAGAAGACGGAACTCGAGGACTGGAATCGGACGCTCGAATCGCGCGTGGCGCAAGGCGTCGAGCAGCTCGAGAAAGTAGGGCGACTGAAGCGCTTTTTCTCGCCCCAATTGGCGGATCTCATCCTGGCCGGCGGCGCCGGCGATCCGCTGAAGAGCCATCGGCGCGAGATCACCGTGGTGTTCCTCGACCTGCGTGGCTTCACGGCCTTCACGGAAACCGCGGATCCGGAGGAGGTGATGGGCGTGCTGGCCGACTATCACGCGGCCATGGGCACCCTGATCCTGGCCTGCGAGGGCACGCTGGAGCGCTTCTCGGGTGACGGCATCATGGTCTTCTTCAACGATCCGGTGCCGATCAGCGATCCGGCCGCCGTCGCCGCGCGCATGGCGCTGGCGATGCAGCGCGAGATGGCATCGCTGAGCGCGCGCTGGCGGCAACGCGGCTACGCGCTCGGGATGGGCATCGGCATCGCACAGGGTTTCGCGACGCTCGGCGGCATCGGCTTTCCCGGCCGCATCGACTACGGTGCGATCGGCAACGTGACCAATCTCGCGGCGCGCCTGTGCAGCGAAGCCGCGGCCGGCGAGGTGCTGCTGTCGCAGCGCGCCATGGGCGCGCTGGGCGCGCACTTCGGCGCCGAGCCGATCGGGGAGCTCAGCCTGAAGGGCTTCCAGCGCCCGGTGCCGGCGTTTCGGCTGCTTGGCGATTGTTCCGTCCAAGAGGTCCGGCAATGATCGACAGACGCATCTTTGCGAAGGCGTTGGCGGCCGCCCTGTTCGGCTTCTCGCTGGCCTGCAGGGCACAGCCGGCGGACAAGGTCTGGCGCATCGGCTTTCTGGCCGGCGGGGCACGGCTGCCCAACGGTGCGCCGCCTGCAGCGCTGCGTGCAGCGCTGCAGGCCCAGGGCTACGCCGAGCCAACGAATGTCGTCTACTTCGGTCGATGGGGCGAAGGTCGCAACGAGCGTCTTCCGGCGCTGGCCGCCGAGCTGGTGGACCTCAAGGTGGATGCGATCGTGACTACGGGTGCGCCTTCGGCCGAGGCCGCCAAGCGGGCGTCGACGACCGTGCCGGTGGTCTTCGTCTACGCGGGCGACGTGGTGGAGACCGGGCTGGTCTCAAGCCTTGCCCACCCGGGCGGCAACCTCACCGGCATCGCCGAGCAGGCCGCGTTGTTGAGCGGGAAACGCCTGGAGCTGCTCAAGGAGCTGTTGCCGGGTGCCCGGCGCATCGCCGTGCTGTGGAACGCGGGGGACGACGCCATGACGCTGCGCTATCGCTCGATCGAGAAGGCCGCGCAGGGGCTCGGCCTCACCATCGAGCCGCTCGGCGTGCGCGAGCCCGACGATTTCAACGA
>DASXKG010000508.1:0-1829 GCA_036496965.1 Variovorax sp. | reverse complement strand
TGAGCGCGCAGGATGCGCGCGGTCCGGAAGCGCATGAGTGGCGCGCGCCCAGCAAAGATTCTAGGGTTCCGTTGGGGAAGAGAACCATCGGCGTATGACGTACAGTTTCCAGTTCCGCGACGTCTTCGCCGCGTGGGAGTTTTTGCTCGACGGCCTGGTCCTGACCCTCGAGCTCTCGCTCGTCACCATGGTCGTGGGCCTGCTGATCGGCCTGGCCGGCGCCGCGGGCCGCGTCTACGGCCCATCCTGGATCCGCCGGCCGATCGCGGTCTATGTCGAGACGATCCGCAACACGCCGCTGATCGTCCAGCTCTTCCTGATCTTTTTCGGCCTGCCCAGTGCCGGCCTGAAGTTCGACGCCGACACCGCGGCCTACATCGCGCTGTCGATCAATCTCGGCGCCTATTCCATCGAAATCATCCGCGCCGGGCTGGAGGCCATCCCGCGCTCGCAGATCGAGGCCGGCCAGTCGCTCGGCCTCTCGGGCCTGCAGGTGTTCCGCCATGTCATCGTCTTTCCCGCGCTTAAGCTGATGTATCCGGCGCTGGCCAGCCAGTTCGTGCTGTTGATGCTGGCCACCAGCGTGGTGTCGCAGATCTCGGCCCAGGACCTGTTCCACATGGCCTCGATCATCCAGTCGCGCACCTTCCGCGACTTCGAGGTCTATATCGTGGTGGCCGCGGCCTATCTCGCGCTGGCGATGATCTTCCGCCTGCTGTTCGCCGGCCTTTATCAGCTCGTGTTCGCCCGCCGATGATCCGCGAGCTCTCCTTCATCGACGTGCTCTACCTGATCGCGGCCACACGCTGGACCCTGGCGCTGACCGCCATCGCCTTCCTGGGCGGCGGCCTGGTCGGCCTGGCGATCGCCCTGCTGCGCGTCTCCAGCCTGGCGCCGTTGCGCTGGCTGGGCACGGTCTATGTGCTGGTCGTGCAGGGCACGCCGCTGCTGGCCTGGTTGTTCGTGTTCTTCTTCGGCCTTTCCATCTTCGGCTTCACCGTATCGCCGTGGATCGCTGCCGCCGCCTCCTATTCGATCTATGCTGGCGCCTTCCTGGGCGAAATCTGGCGCGGCTGCCTGCAGGCAATCTCCCGTACCCAGTGGGAGGCTGGCGCCTCGCTGGGCCTCAGCCTCGCCCAGCAGCTCCGTTACATCATCGTGCCGCAGGCGCTGCGGCTCGCCATTCCGCCGACCGTCGGCTTCCTGGTCCAGCTCATCAAGAACACCTCGCTCGCCGCGGTCATCGGCTTCATCGAGCTCACCCGCGAGGGCCAGCTCACCACCGCCACCACCTTCCGCCCCTTCACCGTCTACCTGATCGTCGCCGCCCTCTACTTCGCGCTCTGCTTCCCGCTGACGCAGGTGTCGCGGCGGCTCGAACGGAGGCTCCATGTCGCTCGTTGAGCTCATAGACGTCGTCAAGCGCTACGGCACGCACACCGTGCTGAACGGCGTGTCGCTGAAAGTCGAGAGGGGCGAGATCATCGCCATCATCGGCCGCTCCGGTTCGGGCAAGAGCACCATGCTGCGCTGCGTGAACGGGCTGGAGCCGATCCAGGGCGGCACCGTTTCGTTCGACGGCACTGTCGTGAACGATCCCGGCACCGACCTGCGCAAGCTCCGCCAGCATGTCGGCATCGTGTTCCAAAGCTTCAACCTCTTCCCGCATCTCAGCGTCGAGAAGAACATCACGCTGGCGCCCAAGGTGGTGAAGCACGTGCCGGCTGCCGAGGCCCGCCGACTCGCCGAAGCCGTTCTACGCAAGGTCGGGCTTGCCGAGAAGATCGACGCCTATCCCGACCAGCTCTCGGGCGGCCAGCAGCAGCGGG
>DASXKG010000507.1:0-1952 GCA_036496965.1 Variovorax sp. | reverse complement strand
GATGGGACCGAGCACCTTCGAATACTCCGACACGCTGTCGCGGATGGCCCAGAGTTCGCGCGCATCGCGCTCGGAGGCGCCGACCACCGCGTCGCTCAGCACCCCTTGCTCGAGCAGGCCGGCCAGGCAGGCCTCGAGCTGTCCCGAGGCGCCCTCCTCCTGAAAGCCGCTGGCCTCGACCAGCACATAGACGCCGTGCGCGTGGGCGAAGGGCTTGCGCAGTGCGGGCAGGCCCGCCGTCATGCAATCCACGAAACCCGGCCACATGACTTCGAATGCAGACAGCGACGGCCCGAGCTGGGCGCGGGCCGTCTGGAGCAGCCGGATCACCGCAGCGAAATCAGGCAGGCCGCACATCGCGGTGGCCACCGACAGCGGCTTGGCCTGCAGCCGCAGCACCGCCCGCGTGATGATCCCCAGCGTGCCCTCGGAACCGATGAAGAGCTGCTTCAGGTCGTAGCCGGCGTTGTTCTTGATCATCTTGTTGAGCGAACCCACGATCGTGCCGTCCGCCAGCACGTACTCGAGCCCGAGCACCTGGTCGCGCGCCATGCCGTAGCGGATGACCCGGTTGCCGCCCGCATTGGTCGAGAGATTGCCGCCGATGGTGCAGGAGCCGCGCGCGCCGAGGTCGAGCGGAAAGTACAGGCCCGCCGCCTCGGCCGCCTCCTGTATCTCGGCCAGCCGCGTGCCGGCCAGCACCGTCATCGTGCCCATCACGGTGTCGATTTCCTCGATGCCGTTCATGCGCTCGAAGGACATCGCGACACCACCCGCCACCGGATGCGCGCCGCCCGCCAGGCCGGTCAGGCCGCCCTGGGGAACCAGCGGAATGCGAAGCCGGTTGCACAGCGCCATGGCGATCGCGACATCCCGGGTGCTGCGCGGGCGCACCAGGGCCAGCGGCTGCACCGGGGCCAGGCCGCTCCAGTCGTGCCAGTACTTGGGATCGATCGCCGCGCCGAGGGTGACGATGTTGTCGGGCAGGGCCGCGACCAGTTCCTGTTCAGCAGTGCTCATTCATTCCCCACGCAGCCGCAAGCGCGGATCGAGTGCCACCCGGATGCCGTCGCCCAGCAGGTTGCAGCCCAGCACCGTGACGATGATGCAGGCCACCGGCACCAGCATGACCCAGGCCGCGGACTGCATGTCGCTGCGCGCGTCAGCCAGCATCTGGCCCCAGGTGGTGATGTCCGGCGGCACCGACAGGCCGATGAAGGACAGCGTGGCCTCCACGATGATGGCGATCCCCATCTCGATCGAGAACAGCGTGGTCATCAGCGGCACCACGCTCGGCAGCACCTCGCGCCACATCGTGCGCAGGTGCGAGAAGCCGATCAGCCGCGCGGCCAGCACGTAGTCGCGCCGGCGCGTGACCAGCACGTCGGCGCGCACCACGCGGCAAAATCGCGTCCAGTCGACCAGCACCACCGCCAGGATCACCTTGTCGACCCCCGTGCCCAACCCGACCAGCAGGATCAGCGACAGTACCACCGGCGGAAACGACATCCAGAGATCGACCACGTAGCTGATGCCGCGATCGATCCGGCCGCCGAAGTAGCCGGCGACCAACGCCAGCGTGCTGCCCAGCAGCATCGCGCCCAGCGCCGAGACCACGGCGACGACCAGCGCCACCCGGGCGCCGTAGATCGCGCGCGAGAGGATGCACCGGCCCAGGCTGTCGGTGCCCAGCGGGAAGGCGGCGCTGCCGTCCTGCATCCACATCGGCGGTGCCAGCATGTGCAGCAGGTCCTGCTCCAGCGGATCGTGCGGCGCCACCCAGGGCGCGAAGATCGCGGCCAGCGCCACCACCAGCAAGATGGCAGCGCCGACCCGCACGCGCGGCTGGCCGGCCAGGCGGCGCAAGGCCTGGCCGTGCGCTGAAGCGCGGCGGGTCGACGGGCCCGACGGGCCGCTTGCCGAGGCAGGGGTCATGGCTTTCCCAAGCGCGG
>DASXKG010000506.1:0-2092 GCA_036496965.1 Variovorax sp. | reverse complement strand
GCCGACATCATCGAATGGTTCGCCGACGAAGGCCGCCGGGTGTATGGCCGCATCGTTCCTTCGCGCAACCTGGCGGCCCAGCAGCTGGTGATCAAGCAACCGGTGGGTCCGGTGGCCGCCTTCACGCCGTGGAATTTCCCGATCAACCAGATCGTGCGCAAGCTCGGCGCCGCGCTGGCGAGCGGCTGCTCCTTCCTGGTGAAGGCGCCGGAAGAAACCCCGGCCTCGCCGGCCGCATTGCTGCAGGCCTTCGTCGACGCCGGCGTGCCCAAGGGCACCGTCGGCCTGGTGTTCGGCAATCCGGCCGAGATCTCCAATTACCTGATCCCGCACCCGATCATCCGCAAGGTGACCTTCACGGGCTCGACGCCGGTGGGCAAGCAGCTCGCCGCGCTGGCCGGCGCGCACATGAAGCGAGCCACCATGGAGCTTGGCGGCCATGCACCGGTGATCGTCGCCGAGGATGCCGACGTCGCGCTGGCCGTGAAGGCCTCCGGCTCTGCCAAGTTCCGCAATGCCGGGCAGGTCTGCATCGCGCCGACGCGCTTCCTGGTCCACAACAGCATTCGCGAGGCCTTCGCCCAGGCGATGGTCAAGCAGGCGGAAAGCCTCAAGCTCGGCGACGGGCTCGCCGAAGGCACGACGCTCGGCCCGCTGGCCAACTCGCGTCGCCTGACGGCCATGGCCAGCGTTCTCGAGAACGCCCGCGCCACCGGCGCCAAGGTGGCCACGGGCGGCGAGCGTGTCGGCACCGACGGCAACTTCTTCGCACCCACCGTGCTGACCGACGTGTCGCTCGAAGCCGACGTCTTCAACAGCGAGCCCTTCGGTCCGATCGCCGCGATCCGCGGCTTCGACACGCTGGAAGAGGCGATCAAGGAAGCGAATCGGCTGCCCTACGGGCTGGCGGGCTACGCGTTCACGAAGTCCATCAAGAACGCGCATCTGCTGTCGCAGCAGGTGGAGGTCGGCATGCTGTGGATCAACCAGCCGGCGACCCCGACGCCGGAGATGCCCTTCGGCGGCGTGAAGGATTCGGGCTACGGCTCCGAAGGCGGACCGGAAGCCATGGAGGCCTACCTGGTCACCAAGGCTGTCTCGATCATGGCCGTCTGAACTGCGCAAGGCCGCGCCATGCAGAGCGTCACCTGGGCTCGGCGGCTGGCGCTTTGCTTCCTGCTCCTGCTGCCGGCTCTGGCCTGGCCGCAGGCGGCGGGTGGGCAGCTGGGCAGCGGCGCCGCCCTGCAGGCGAAGTTCGCGGCGCTGCAGCCGAAGCTTGACAACAATCCCTTCGGCCGGCCCCTCACGCTCGAATCGACCGAGGGCGCAGGCCAATTGAGCGGGAACATCTTTGCGCTGGTGGCGCATCCCTTCGATCAGGTCAGCGCCGCGCTCAGCAAGCCGGCGGTGTGGTGCCAGGTGCTGATGCTGCACCTGAACACCAAGAACTGCGCGGTTCGTACTGCCGCGGCCGGCACCACGCTGGCGCTGGCAGTGGGCCGCAAGTTCGACCAGCCCCAGTCGGAGACGCAGCGTCTGGTTTTCACCTGGCAGCCCGTCGTCGCATCGGCGGACTACCTCGGCATGCGCCTCACCGCGGACAAGGGGCCGCTCGGGACGCTCAATTACCGGATCGAATTCGAGGCAACCCCGGTGGCCGACGGCAAGACCTTCATCCACATGGCTTACGCCTATGCCTACGGCCCTGCGGCGCGGGCCGCGCTCCAGGGCTATCTCGCGACCCTTGGCAGCGAGAAGGTCGGCTTCAGCGCGTCGGCCAAGCCGGGCGCGGGACCGACGGACCTCGTCGGCGGTGTGCGCGGGGTGGTCGAGCGCAACACCATGCGTTACTACCTGGCGATCGACGCCGATCTCGATTTTCCGGCCGATGCGCAATTGCCGGCGCGCCTGGGTGCATGGTTCGACAGTACCGAACACTACGCGCGCCAGCTGCACGAAATCTCGCGCGACGATTACCTGGCGATGAAGCAGCGCCAGTACAGGGACTTGGCTAAGCCTTAAGACTGCACAGGGTTCGACCTGCCTTGCGTTGGATTCGGATACATCTGTATCCTTGTGTATCCGAACCTGG
>DASXKG010000505.1:0-1620 GCA_036496965.1 Variovorax sp. | reverse complement strand
GCCGCCGGCTCGCGATGATGTAGCCCCATTCACCAAAGCTCGGCACATGCGCGTGATATGGCGTGGCGTGCAGCCCGACGGACTCGATGGTCGTGGCCACGGTCCAGAAACTCTTGCGTGCGATCAGCGGTGAAGTGGTCTGGATCACCGCGTAGCCGCTGGCCGAGAGCCGCTGCTCGAGCAGCGCATAGAAGGAGTTGGTGTAGAGCTTGCCGATCGCGAAGTTGGTCGGATCGGGAAAGTCGTCCACGATGACGTCGTAGCTGTCGCCCGGCTCCTGCAGCCACTGGAAGGCATCGGCATTGACGATGTTCACCTTCGGCGAAGACAGCGAGTGCGCGTTCAGCGCAGCCAGGGTCTCGTGCTCGGTGAAGAGCTTCGTCATGTTCGGATCGAGTTCGACCAGCGTCACGCTTTGCACCGACGGGTACTTGAGGATCTCGCGCACCGCCATGCCGTCGCCGCCGCCCAGCACGGCCACCTTCTTCGGCGCGCCTTGCGCGGCCATCACCGGATGCACCAGCGCTTCGTGGTAGCGGTATTCGTCGCGCTCGGCGAATTGCAAGTTGCCGTTCAGGAACAGCTTGTGCCCGGCCGGCCCGCGCGTCACGATGATTCGCTGGTAGGGCGAGGTGGCGCTGAACACGACCCGGTCCTGGTAGAGCCGGTCCTCGGCCAGGCTGGTGACCCGCTCGGCGAGCACGAAGGCGGCGGCCAGCGCGAGCAGGGTCAGCCCGCAGGCCAGCGCGTGGGCGGGCACGCGCCGCAGCGAGTGGCGAAACAGCCAGAGCGCCCACAGCGCGACCGCCGCGTTCATCAGGCCGAACAGCAGGCCGGTGCGGATCATGCCCAGATGCGGCACCAGCAGCAGCGGAAAGGCGATCGAGACCGCCAGCGCGCCCAGGTAGTCGAAGGTCAGCACCTGGGAGACCAGATCCTTGAGCAGCACCTGGCGCCTCAGGATGCGCATCACCAGCGGTATCTCCAGCCCCACCAGCGTGCCGACGACCAGCACCAGCCCGTAGAGCAGCAGCCGGAAGGCACCCGGCATGAAGGCATTGGCCAGGAACAGCAGCGCCGGCATCATGCCGCCGACCAGGGCCACCAGCAGCTCGATGCGCAGGAAATGCGCCGGCAGCTGGCGGTCCAGGTAGCGCGACAGCCAGGAACCCACCCCCATGGCGAACAGGTAGGTGCCGATCACGGTGCTGAACTGCAGCACCGAATCGCCGAGCAGGTAGGAGCTCAGCGCGGCCGCGCTCAGCTCGTACACCAGCCCGCAGGCCGCAACCACGAAGACGCTGGCCAGCAGCGCGATCTCGACCGGGCCGGGATGCCGAGCCGGCCGATCCGGCTGCGCCGCGTGAGTCGCCGAGGCGCTCAATGGATGGCGGCGGCTATGATCACGCAGCTGCCCAGGCTCATCGCCGCCACCACCAGCCCGAGCGCCATGTTGTGCCTCTCGACGATCTCGCCCCAGAGGTGGTAGGGGGTGAGCTTGTCGATGATCAGGAAACACAACCAGAACACCGCCACGCCGAGGAAGGCGTAGACCAGCGAGGCCAGGATCAGTCCTGGTTTCAGCGCTTCAAATCCCATGATGAGGACCTCCGGAAAAAA
>DASXKG010000504.1:0-3185 GCA_036496965.1 Variovorax sp. | reverse complement strand
GGCTGGTACTGGTAGAGCCAGGTCTCCGACAGCGTCTGGTCGCCGTTGCGCAGGTACAGGCGCATGTCGACCGGGTCGGTGCCGTCGACCGTGAAGTCGAACTGCGCGCGCCAGTGGCCGGGCACGCCGTCCGGCACGGCTTCGGAGAACACGTTGGAGAACTTGCCGCGCGAGGCGCTGAGCACCACTTCCGGCTTGACGCCGAAGGGCAGGCCTTCCAGCGGCTTGCCGAGGAACTCGACCACGAACTTGCGCACGCCTGCCGGCCGCGGCTGCCCCGGCTGGCCGCCGCGGCCGATGCGGGTGGCGACGCAGCGCGCGAGCGGCGACGGGAAGGGCTCCTCCGCGGTCCAGTAGAGGCGGTACTTCAGAGTGACGCTGGTGCCGGCCGTGGCGGGCGCGGCGGGCACCCAGCAGGCCAGCACGTTGTCGTGGATCTCGTCGTCGGTCGGGATCTCGATCAGCTGGATCGAGCCGGCGCCCCACTGGCCGAGCGGCTCGACCCAGAGGCTGGGGCGCCGGTCGTAGTAGACGCCGTCCTCGTAATGGTCGAAGACCCGGTCGCGCTGCAGCAAGCCGAAGCCGCGCGGGTTGGTGTCGCTGAAGGCGGAGGCGCGGGTCTGGTTCGGGTTGTTCAGCGGCCGCCAGATGCGTTCGCCGGTGCCGCTCCACATCGCCAGACCGTCGGAATCGTGCACCTCGGGACGCCAGTCGATGCCGGTCGGCTTCAGGGTCTCCGAATACCAGTACATCGAGGTCAGCGGCGTGAGGCCGAAGCGCTTCACCTCGCGGCGCAGGAAGAGGCGGGTCTCGATGTCCATCCGCACGCCCTTGCCGCGCTGCAGCACGAACTTGAAGACGCCGGCGATGCTCGGGCCTTCGAGCAGGGCATAGAGGGTCATCGAATTCGAATCCGGCGCGGCCGGCGGCTCGAAATAGAAGCGGGTGAAGTTCGGGAACTCCTCCGGCCGGTCGGACAGCGCCGCATCGAGCGCCACGCCGCGTGCCGACAGGCCGTACTGGTAGAGCTCGCCGATCGAGCGGAAGTACGAGGCCCCGAGAAAGGCGACCCAGTCGTTGGTCTGCCAGGACAGCTTGGACTGGTCGCCGAGCCGGCTTTCCTGCAACCGGAAGCCGGCGAAGCCCGCGCCGTCGTGCAGCTGCCTGGCCGGGCTGTCGTCCGGCATCGTGAAATAGGCCGGGTCGTAGAGGATCTCGCGCGCGAAACCGTCGCCGTCGGCGCCTTTTTCCAGCACGAACATGTGCACCGGCGTGCGGAAGTAGCGGCCCAGGTGGAAGAAGGTGACCGGGAATTGGCCCGGACCGTCGCGAAACAGCGCGTCGTTGGGGTTGAACTTGATCTTGCCGTGGGCGTCGTAGTCGATGCGATCGAGCACCTCGGCGGGCAGCGACACATCGGGGACGAAGGGCTTGGCCGCCAGCGACTGCGCCAGCGCCACCAGGCGGTCGAAGGAGAAGGGCGCGGGCTGGCTCAGCTTGAGTCCTTCGGCCGCCAGGGCCTGCGCAGGACGGCCGAGGACAGCGAGCGCCACGGAGGCGCCACCCGCGATGAGAAGGGAGCGTCGGTCGGTCGTCATGTGCCCCGAATGGTAGCGAAGCCGCAGCAGCGGCCCCGTAGGCGAAGGGCTGAAGAAGCGGCATGGGGGCGCCGGGGCGCAAAACGTGGTCGAATTCGAAAGCAAGACCCGGAGTGCGCCGAGGGCCGTCGATCCCTAGAGTCGATCCATCGATCAACGACCCCTCGAAGGACTCCCGATGAACATGAATCACAGCAACGAGATGCGCGCCGTGGCGACCGTGGCCGATCCGCGCTGGCCAGCCGTGGTGGCGCGCGATCCGGCGGCGGACGGCCGCTTCTTCTATTCGGTCCGGACCACCGGCGTGTATTGCCGCCCGTCCTGTGCGGCGCGGGTGGCGCGCCCGGAGAACGTGGACTTCCATGCCAGCGCCGCCGATGCCGAGCGGGCTGGCTTCCGCCCCTGCAAGCGCTGCCGCCCCGACCAGCCGCCACGCAGCGTCCAGCAGGCCGAGCAGATCGCCGCGCTGTGCCGCTTCATCGAAGAAGCGGAGCAGCCGCCCACGCTCGATCAGCTCGCGCAGCAGGCCGGCCTTAGCCCGCACCACCTGCATCGCCTCTTCAAGCAGGTCACCGGCCTCACGCCCAAGGCCTATGCGGCGGCCCATCGCGCGCGCCGCGTGCGCCGCGAACTGGCACGCAGCGAGACGGTGACCGGCGCCATCTACGACGCGGGCTACAACTCCAACGGGCGTTTCTACGAGCGCTCCAACGAACTGCTGGGCATGACGCCGACCGCCTGGCGCGCCGGCGGTGCCGACACCGAGATCCGCTTCGCCATCGGCCAGTGCGCACTGGGCGCGATCCTGGTGGCGCAGAGTGGGCGCGGCGTCTGCGCAATTGCCCTGGGTGACGACCCCGACGCCCTGGTGCGCGATCTGCAGGATCGATTTCCGAAGGCCCGGCTGGTCGGCGGCGATGCCGCTTTCGAGCAGCAGGTGGCACGCGTGGTCGGTTTCGTCGAAGCGCCGGGGCTCGGGCTGGACCTGCCGCTGGACGTGCGCGGCACGGCGTTCCAGCAGCGGGTGTGGCAGGCGCTGCAGCAGATCCCGGCGGGCTGCACCGCCAGCTACGCCGAGATCGCCGAGCGCATCGGCGCGCCCACCGCGGTGCGTGCGGTGGCCCAGGCCTGCGCCGCCAATCCGCTGGCGGTCGCCATCCCCTGCCACCGGGTGGTGCGCAGCGACGGTCAGTTGTCGGGCTACCGCTGGGGCGTGGAGCGCAAGGGCGAACTGCTCCGCCGCGAAGCGCAGGCCGCATGAACGTCCGCGAGAACCTGCAGGCGCCGTCTGCGCTGGAGCGCATCGAGGCCATCGATCGGGCACAGCTGGAGGCCGGGCTGGATGACCAGGGCTGTACCCTGATAGAAGGCCTGCTCGCGCCCGACGAATGCCGGGCGCTGGCCGGGCTGTATGCGCGTCGTGAGCTGTTTCGCAGCCGGGTCGTGATGGAGCGCCATGGCTTCGGCCGCGGTGAGTACCAGTATTTCGAGTACCCGCTGCCGGAACGGGTGGTCCAGTTGCGCACCGCGCTGTATGCGCAGCTGGCGCCGATCGCCAATCGCTGGCAGGAGGCGATGGGCCTGCCG
>DASXKG010000503.1:0-11059 GCA_036496965.1 Variovorax sp. | reverse complement strand
GGATGGCCTGCGGCGGCACGAAGCTGGAGCGGATCAAGCCGTGCGCCAGCAGATCGGCGATCCACATCGCGTCGTTGACGTCGGTCTTGCGACCGGGCACGTTGCGGATGTGCGCCGCATTGGCCAGTACCAACTCGAACTCGGCCTCCAGCACGTGCCACACCGGCTTCCAGTACACGCCAGTGGCTTCCATCGCCACGTGGGTGCAGTCGTGCTCGGCCAGCCAATCGGCCAGCGCGAGCAACTGAGTGGTAGTGGCGCCGAAGCTGCGCACCTCCTGATGCATGGGCGGCGAGACGCACCGCACGCAGGCCACGATCGTGTCCTTGTGCACGTCCAGCCCCGCACAGCGCTCATAAAGTACTTGCATGAGAACCTCCCGGCGGTTGATGGGCACCGCAGGCAGTCCTCGTCGTCGAACTCTACTAAGCGTGCTTCGGGGCGTCGCCGCCCTCTGCCACATTCCGGGGTGCTCGCAGGACTGCGGGTCCAACTACTGAACGGGCTTGTCGCACCAAGGGAAAGCCGACCTCGTCAGCAGCGCCCAAATTCATCCTACAACCACGCGCCATCTGTCGCCAGCCACGCCCCCCGCTTCATGCCCCGGGGTCGGGCCCGCCCAATGGCCAACTACTGAGATCACAGGTGAAAGTGCGACAGAATGTCGGCATGAAATGGCTTGTCATGCTCCCCTGCGCATTCGCCCTGGCGGCCTGCGGTACGCCGCCCAACGAAGTCGTTCCGGCGCGCAACGGCGTCCTGCGCGCACCTACCTATCTCCAGGGCGCGGCTTATTGCCAGCAGAAGGGCACCACCATGAATGCAATCGGCGCCGGGCCGGCGCAGACGGGCGTCGAGTTCCGCTGCGAGTGAATGCAGCTGCGCCCTCGGAGCGTTAGCATGCAGGCATTCAAGGAGCTCGTATGCGTCATTTCAGCGCGCTGGCGGCCATCGGCCTGCTGGCGATCACGGCAGCGGTCCCGGTCGATGCGGCAAGCTCCGCGCCCCCCGAAGGCAACGACGCGTCCAGCCTGAGCTGCGCCGACTTCAACGCCGCGGCCTCGCAGGCCGATCCGCCGAAAAACGCCAGCGCCGAGGAGCAGCGCCGGGCCCTGGACGCGCAGGACTACATCGCCAACGGCATGGTCTGGATCCACGGCTATCTCACCGGCCACAACGGGCCCGAGACCGGCAAGCTGACCCGCGACTGGGTGAGCAGCAATGTCGCCAAGCTGAGCAAGGCCTGCCTGGCGGCCGCCGACCCGGCCAGCGAGCGGCTGGTGGACCTGGTGCAGAAGCCATGAGCCGCACGGCCGTCGCGCGCTGGATGCTGGTCGCGCTGCTGGCACTGGCCGCCGGCGCGGCCCAGGCGCAGCGGCACCATGGCGGCTGGCATCGGCCGCCGCACCACAACAACCATTGGAACAATGGCTGGAACAACAACTGGAACAACAACCACCACTGGAACAACCATTGGCACAACGACTGGGACAACCGGCGCGATGCCCAGCGCGCCGGGGTCGTGGCCGGCGTGGTGGCCGGGGGCGTGGCAGGTTCCGCGGCCAGGAACCGCGCGGACCAGCGCTTCGCCGAATGCATGTTCGCCACCGGCTACGACTGGGCCTGCGACCGGCGCCGCTTCGACGACGAGATGCGGGCGCGCGAGAGCGCCCGCCGGACCGGCGTGATCGCTGGCGTGGCCGCCTATTCGATCGTCAGGAACTGAATGGTCGGCCATGACAAGCGTGCCGAGCAGGGCGCGCAGGCGGTGCGGGTCTAGCCATCGCAGACAACGTACGATAGGCGCTTTGCCTACAGCAAACCGGCTGCGCACTTCGCCGTGGCCGGGTGGAAGAAGAGCATGAGCGCGCCAGCGAACGCCGAACGACGGCCCACCCCCAGCGGAGAGCCCACCGCCAGCGAAATCCAATCCGTCTTCGTCGGCCTGATGATCGTCAATGCCCTGGGCGCACTGGACCAGAGCATCGTCGCCACGGCCCTGCCGCGCATCGTCAGCGACCTCGGCGGCCTGAATCACCTGGCCTGGGTGGTGACGGCCTACGTGCTGGCCTCGACCAGCGTGATGCCGCTGTACGGCAAGCTCAGCGACCACCACGGCCGCAAGCCGATGATCTACGTCGCGGTGCTGACCTTCCTGGCCGGCTCGATGCTGTGCGGGCTGGCACAGAACCTGACCCAGCTCATCGTCTTCCGCGCCATCCAGGGCCTCGGCGCCGGCGGCCTGCTGCCGCTCAGCCAGATCACCATCGGCGACCTGGTCCCGCCATCGCGGCGCGGCTCGAAGCAGGGTTCGATCGCCGCGGTGTTCGCGGCCTGCAGCGTGGTCGGGCCGGTGCTCGGCGGGCTGATCACCACCTGGCTGTCCTGGCACTGGATCTTCTACATCAACCTGCCGGTCGGCGGCGTGGCGCTCTACCTGATCGCGCGCGCTGCGCCGCCCGCATGCGCGCCGGAACACCCCGATCGACTACCTGGGCGCGGCACTGCTGACCGCTGCGACCACCGCCTTCCTGCTGGTGCTGGCGATGGGCGGGCTGCAATGGCCGTGGGATTCGCCGCAGGTGGCGATCTGCGGCGCGCTGGCGGTCGGGCTGGCCGCGCTGTTCGTCTTCCATGCGCGGCGTACGCCCGAACCGGTGCTGCCGCTGGATCTGTTCGCCGATCGCCTGTTCAGCGTCGCCTGCATCGTGCTGGCGCTGACCTTCATGGGGCTGCTGGGTGCGAGCGTGTTCTTCCCGCTCTTCTTCCAGCTGGTGATGGGCGTCGATCCCGGCCATTCGGGCCTGCTCACCAGTCCGCTGATGGTCGGCGTGGTCATCTCCTCGATCTACAACGGCCGGGTGCTGCTGCGCCGCGGCCGCTACAAGCCGGCGCAGGTCGGCGGGCTCGGCCTGGCGACCTGCGCCTTCGCCGTGCTGACCTGGAGCATCGCCACGGCGCAGGGGCTGTGGCCGATCGAGCTGGCGATCTTCTGCATCGGGCTCGGCCTCGGCCTGGTGATGCCCAACATGACGATCGCAGTGCAGAACCGGCTGCCGGCGCAGCGCCGCGGCGTCGGCACCGCGACCCTGGCCTTCGCGCGCTCGCTCGGCGGACTGATCGGGGTCACCGGCTCCGGCGCGATCGTCAACTGACAGCTGCAAGCGGCCTCGGGCAGCGTCGGCGGCCGGGCCCTGCATGCGGTGGCCGAAGGCGGCCTGCGCGAGCTGGGTGCGCTGTCGCCCGAGGTGATCGCGATCTACCGCCATGCGCTCGCGACCACCTTCGGGCTGGGCGCCTGCATTGTCGGGCTGGCGCTGATCGCGCTGCAGTTCCTGCCGGAGCATCCGCTGCAGACGGGGCGGGGCGAGTAGGGATCGCGCGTCGGCGGCGGGCGGCATGCCCCGGGCCGGCCGACGTCACCGCAGTGGGGTCGACTGGCCCGCACCGCATGCCGGGCGGACGCCCCAAGAGAAACGCCGCTGCTCAGGCCTGTTGCAACGACAACGGCATCGCCCGCCCGTGCGACAAGCCGGTGAAGGCAAAGTCCAGCTCCGGCACCCGCCCGCTCACGATGTCCGCGATGGCGCGGCCCGAGCCCGCCGAATGCGTCCAGCCCAGCGTGCCGTGGCCGGTGTTCAGGAACAGATTGGGAACCTTCGAGCGCCCGATGTAGGGCACGTTCGAGGGCGTCGCGGGACGCAGGCCGGTCCAGTAGCGGGCGTTCTTGCCGTCGGTCATTTCCGGGAACAGCTCGCGCACGCGGCGCACGATCGCCTCGCAGCGCACCAGGTTCAGACTGGTGTCGTAGCCGTTCAGCTCGGCGGTGCCGGCGATGCGCAGGCGGTCGCCCAGGCGCGAGAAGACCAGCTTGTATTCGTCGTCGGTGAGCGAGACGCTGTAGGCCTTCGCCGGGTCCAGCACCGGCAGGGTGACCGAGTAGCCCTTGGCCGGATAGATGTTGAGCGACACGCCCAGCTCGCGTGCAAAGGCGGCGCTGAACGAGCCCATGCACAGCAGGTAGCTGTCGGCCTTGAGTTCGCTCACGACGCCTTCGATGCTGGCGATGCGCACACTGCCGATCTGGCCGCCCCGGCGCTCGATGCCGACGATGCGCGTGTCGTAGAGAAACTCGACACCGGCCTCGGCGCAGCGCTGGGCCAGCTGCTGCGTGAAGCGATGCGCATCGCCCGATTCGTCGCTCGGCGTCATGCTGCCGCCGACGATGCGGTCGCGGCTCTGGGCCAGCGCCGGCTCGATCTGCACGCATTCGTCGGCGCTTTTCATGTCGAGCTCGCAGCCATGCTCGCGCATCAGGCGGGCCGGCTCCTGGGCCGCATCGAATTCGGCCTGGCTGGTGTAGAAGTGCAGGATGCCGCGCGTCAGCTGGTCGTACTCGAGCCGAGCGTCGTGGCGCAGCTGCTGCAGCGTGCTGCGGCTGTAGAGGCCGAGGTTGACGATCTGGCGGATGTTGTGGCGCGTGCGCGCCGGCGTGCATTCGCGCATGAAGCCCAGGCCCCAGAGCCATTGGCGCATGTCGGGGCGCAGGCGAAAGAGCAGCGGCGAGTCTTCCTTGCCGAGCCACTTGAGTACCTTCAGTGGCGCGCCCGGATTGGCCCAGGGTTCGGCGTGCGAGACCGAGATCTGGCCGCCGTTGGCAAAGCTGGTTTCCAGCCCGGCGGCCGGCTGGCGATCGACGACGGTAACGTCGTGGCCGGCCTGGCGCAGGAACCAGGCCGAAGTGATGCCGGTGACACCGGCGCCCAAAACGATGACTTTCATGGAGGACCTCTCGAGTTCGATTCGCGTGGAATGGGACGAGAGGCCGGGGCCATCGACACGAATGAATGACTGCCGCGGCGCAAGGCGGGCAGGCAAGCACGAGACGATGGGCCAAGCCCTCTCGCGCCGCTCCCGCTGTCCTCGGTACCTGAGAGATTCGGGCCGCGCCTCGCGGCAGGCCCTTGCTCCTTCGGCGGAAGCCGCCGGTGGGCGGGCTTCACTCTCCAGTGTCGGCTGTTGACGGATCCAGTACGGGGCCTGAGCGTGTATGGGAGGTTGCGCCTTCGGCGGCATGCGGCTGGCGCATGCGCTCTCCTGAATCCGGCTGCAAGTGTAACCAGCCTGGCTGCGAAGCACAAGGCGAAGCGCTCGCTACGGGACCGCCTGGCGCCTAAACTGACTGCCCGACCCGGCGCAGGAGATCGACGTGAGTGATGCACAGACGATCGCGGAAAGGCTTCGACTCGATGAGGCCGGAACGAGCCAGGTGGCCTGGAAGAAATGGGGCCCCTACCTGAGCGAACGCCAGTGGGGCACGGTGCGCGAGGACTACAGCGCCGATGGCGACGCCTGGAACTACTTCACCCATGACCAGGCGCGCTCGCGCGCCTACCGCTGGGGCGAGGACGGACTGGGCGGCATCAGCGACGACCGGCAACTGCTGTGCTTCGCGCTCGCGCTCTGGAACGGCAAGGACCCGATCCTCAAGGAGCGCGCCTTCGGCCTCTCGAACGGGGAGGGCAACCATGGCGAGGACGTGAAGGAGTACTACTTCTACCTCGACTCGACGCCGACCCATTCGTACATGAAGTACCTGTACAAGTACCCGCAGGCGGCCTTCCCGTACAACGACCTGGTCCAGACCAACAGGCAGCGTGGCAGGGACCACCCCGAATACGAGCTGCTGGACACCGGCATCTTCGACGACCAGCGTTATTTCGATGTCTTCGTCGAATACGCCAAGGGCGGCCCTGACGACATGCTGATTCGCATCAGCGCCTGCAATCGGGGCCCGGATGCGGCGCCTCTGCATGTGCTGCCCACGCTGTGGTTTCGAAATACCTGGGCGCCGTCCGGCGGCGGCGCCAGGCCGGTGCTCGAGAAACTCGATCTCGCCGGCCGGACGGTGGTGCACGCCCATGGGGTCGTTCCGCTGGCGCTGCCGCCGCTCGGCGACTACTACCTGTACGCCGAGGGCGACGCGCCGCTGCTCTTCACCGAGAACGAGAGCAACACCCAGCGGCTGTTCGGGACGCCGAACGCCTCGCCGCACGTGAAAGACGCCTTTCACGAGCTCCTGATCCATGGCGACGCGGCTGCTGTCAATCCGGCGCAGCGGGGCACCAAGGTGGCGCCGCATCACGTGCTGGACCTTGCCGCGGGTGCGACCCAGGCGATCCGGCTGCGCCTGTGCCAGCGCGCACCGCAGGGCGCCGGCGATGCCTTTGCCGACTTCGACGCCGTGTTCGCGGCGCGCCTGGCCGAAGCCGATGCCTTCTACGCCGCGCTGACGCCGCCGGACGTGGCCAAGGACCCGGACCGAATGACTGTCCTGCGCCAGGCGCTGGCCGGCATGTTGTGGACCAAGCAGTACTTCAACTACGACGTCGGGCTCTGGCTCGACGAACATGGCGCGGGCGCCGAACTGCCCGAAGAGGGCCGCAAGGTGGTACGCAACAGTGCCTGGGGCCACATGTTCAACGACGACATCATCTCGATGCCGGACAAATGGGAGTACCCCTGGTACGCGGCCTGGGACCTGGCCTTCCACATGATTCCGCTGGGCATGGTGGACCCCGATTTCGCCAAGCAGCAGCTGGCCCTCATGCTGCGCAACGACTACCTGCATCCGAACGGCCAGCTGCCGGCCTACGAGTGGAACTTCGGCGACGTGAATCCGCCGGTGCATGCCTGGGCGACCATGCAGCTGTACCTGATCGACAGGGAACGGCGCGGCGACGATGGCGACATCGAATTCCTCAAGTACGCCTTCTCCAAGCTGCTGATCAACTTCACCTGGTGGATCAACCGCAAGGACCGCACCGGCGCCAACGTGTTCGAGGGCGGCTTCCTGGGGCTGGACAACATCGGCGTTTTCGATCGCTCGAAGCCGCTGCCCACCGGCGGCTACCTCGACCAGGCCGACGGCACCGCCTGGATGGTGTTCTTCAGCCAGCAGATGCTGCGCATCGCAGCCGAACTGGCGCTGCACGAGCCGCTCTACGAGGAGTTCGTGGAAAAGTTCTTCCAGCACACGATGTTCATTGCCGGCGCGATGGACCGCCTGGGGGAGCGTCGCGACGAGATGTGGGACGAGGAGGACGGCTTCTTCTACGATGTGCTGCGCCTGCCCGACGGTAGCGCGACGCGCCTGAAAGTGCGCTCGATCGTGGGCCTGCTGCCGCTTGCCGCCGTGGCCGTGTTCGAGGAGGAGACGATCGCCGGCCTGCCGCGGTTTCGCCAGCGCGCGCAGCATTTCCTGGAACGCCATCCCGAACTGGCCGCCGGCATGCACCTGCCCGGCCAGCCCGGCGTGAGCAACCGCCGCATGCTGGCCGTCGTCAGCGAGGCCAAGCTGCGGCGCATCCTGGCGCGCATGCTCGACGAGGAAGAGTTCTTCAGCCCGCACGGCATCCGGGCGCTCTCGCGCTATCACCTCGCGCATCCCTACGAGTTCGACCAGGGCGGGCAGGCCTTTCGCGTCGCCTACGTGCCGGGCGATTCCGATTCGGGCATGTTCGGCGGCAATTCCAACTGGCGCGGGCCGGTCTGGATGCCCATCAACTACCTGCTCTACACCTCGCTGCTGCGGCTGTACGCCTACTACGGCGAGGCTTTCCAGGTGGAGTGCCCGACCGGATCGGGTCGGATGATGACGCTGCTGCAGGTGGCCCGGGAACTGGGCGAGCGCCTGAGCCGGCTGTTCCTGCGCCAGTCCGCGGGCGGTCGCCCGGCCCTGGGCGAGTCCCGGCTCTTCAAGGACGATCCGCACTGGCGCGACCTGGTGCAGTTCCACGAATATTTCCACGGAGACACCGGCGCCGGCATCGGCGCCAGCCACCAGACGGGCTGGACGGGCTGCGTGGCGCGGATCCTCCAGACCAATTCGCTGCTGCACAGCGACATACTCCTGGCGCCGCAAGCGGAGGCGGCGGTGATGAAGCTGCTGACTGAACCATCATCCATGTGAATTGTCACTATCACTTGGATAAACTAGACGAATCTAAGGGTTTACCCTAAACTTGACGCCATCGGGACCTTCGTCCCCCCTGGAGATGTCAATGACCACCACTGTTTCCGCACTCGAAATTTCCGGCCGCGCGCAGGCTCTGGCCGCGCGTTCGGCACGCGGCGGCAAGGACGACGCACGCGTCGTCGTCGTCATGCTGCTGGCACCGGTGGTGCTGATGGTGCTGGCCGTGCTCTATACCCTGGTGTCCAGCCACCAGAGCCAGGGGCTGCTCGGTGCCTGGACGCTGCTCTGGTTCACGGCCTTCGGCGCCATCGCGCTGGCCGCCGGCAGCCTGCGCAATGCGGCCTTCGGCACCTTCGATGCCGTGCGCGAATCCCAGGCACGCAGCGCCTCCTGAGTGAGTCGCTCGCCGGGCCCTGAGCGCCGCCGTCGGCGTGTGACTTGACTTGAATGGTTTGACCAATTAACGTTGGTCAAACCATTTTGTCGTCAGGGGTGATTGGGGCGTGAGCAAGCAAGAGAGCACCGGGCGCGCCCGGAGAAGGGCGGTGGGCGAATGACCCGGCCGCAGCTCTCGGCCGCCGCGCCGCACGCGCCGCTGTGGCTGCTGGCGCTGACGGTGTTCAGCGGCACGCTGGGCATGCACATCTTCGTGCCCGCGCTGCCGAGTGCTGCCGCAGACTTCGGCGCCAGCGCCGGCACCATGCAATGGACCGTGAGCCTGTACATCCTGGGGTTGGCGGGCGGCCAGCTGGTCTACGGGCCGCTGGCCGACCGCTTCGGACGCCGGCCGGTACTGATGGGTGGCCTGGCGCTGTACACCCTGGCGGGACTGGCGGCCGCCCTGGCGCCGCAAGCCGACGCACTGATCACGGCGCGGCTGTTCCAGGCTTTCGGCGGCTGTGCCGGCCTGGTGCTGGGGCGGGCGATGGTGCGCGATACCGCGGCGCCGGGCGAAGCCGCGCGCCGGCTCGCGCTGATGAACCTCATGGTGACGGTCGGACCCAGCGTGGCGCCCCTGGTGGGCGGCGCGCTGGCATCGACCTTCGGCTGGCGTGCGGTCTTCTATTTCCTTTTTGCGCTCGGATTGACCGGCCTTGCCTGTTCCTGGCGACTGCTGCCGGAAACCGGCCAGCTCGGTTCGAACACCAGCGTCCGCGTGTTGCTGCGCAACTACCGGCATCTGTTCTCGTCGCCGGCCTTCGTCGGCTACTCGGTAGGCGGCGGCTGCGCGACCACCTCGATGTATGCCTTCATCGCCGCAGCGCCCTTCATCTTCGCGAACCAGCTGCATCGCTCGATCCACGAGGCCAGCTTCTACATCGCGCTGCTGGTCTCCGGCGTCTGGCTCGGCAGCGCACTGACCAGCCACCTGATCGCCAAGGTCGCGGTCGAGCGGCTGCTGGTGCGCTCCAACCTGGCCAGCGTGCTGGCGGCCTTCGTGTTTCTCGGCGGCACGCTGTCCGGCCATCTGTCGGTGCCCTTCACCGTGGTGACGATCTTCGTCTTCACCGTCGGCGTCGGCATGGCGGCGCCGACCGCGCTGACGCAGGCGATCAGCGTCGACCCGCGGGTGATCGGCTCGGCCGCGGGACTCTACGGCTTCACGCAGATGACGGTGGGCGCCTTCTGCACCTCGCTCGCCGGTCTGGGCGGCAATCCGGCGCTGGCGGCCGGGCTGGTGCTGGCCGGGGCAGGGATCGTGGCGCAATTGTCGTTCTGGATCGCCTCGAGCGCACGCAAACTCAGCACGGTGGCTTCGGAGGCGAGCTCGTGATGGCCGACGCGTTCGTTCGCGCAGCTCCGGCCGAATCGTGATTTTTCGCTAGCGAAAACGTACTACTCCGTCTACATTTCCCCGGAGAGCCCCGGGCTGTCCGAAGACAGGTCCGCGGGACAAGCGCAAACTCGCACAACTTCAAACGCCGCGGAGCTCTTCACATGCACATCGTCTGGACCATTCTCATCGGCTTCGTCGTGGGCCTGATCGCGCGCGCCGTCCTGCCCGGCAACCAGTCGATGGGCTTCTTCATGACCGCCGTGCTCGGCATCGTCGGTTCGCTGGTCGCGACCTACGTGGGTGATGCGCTGCACTGGTACACGGCCGGCGAGGGCGCCGGATTCATCGCCTCGGTCGTCGGCGCCGTGATATTGCTGGTCATCTATCACCTGGTGAGGCGCAAGACCTGAATCGGCGGCGGTCCGACTTCAGCCGCAGATCTTCAGGGCTTCCACTCATACCGGCAGTGTCCGGTGCGTCGATGATCCAATTTCCACCGCCCATCCCGGGCAGGATGCAGCCTGGATGAAGCCCATCATGACCCGACTCACCCTCAGCCACGACATCGGCGCCACTGGCATCCCCCTGATCGAGGAGCCGATCGGGCGCCACTTCGAAAGCATGGCAAAGCGCTTCGTCGATCGCGAGGCGCTGGTGTCGCACCACCAGAAGGTGCGCTTCACCTACGGCGAACTCGACCGCGAGGCCAATCGCCTGGCCAGCGCCCTGATGCGCGCCGGCCTGGCCAAGGGCGACCGGGCCGGCATCTGGGCCCACAACTGCAGCCAATGGCTGCTGATGCAGATCGCCACCGCCAAGGCCGGCATCGTGCTGGTCAACATCAATCCGGCCTACCGCGTGACCGAGCTCGAATACGCGCTCAACAAGGTCGGCTGCAAGATGCTGGTGACCATGACGGCCTTCAAGACCAGCGACTACCTGGCCATCGTGAACGACCTGGCGCCCGAGCTGGCGGCCTCGAAGCCCGGGCAGCTCGCTGCGGCTCGCGCGCCGGAACTCAAGACCGTGGTGCAGCTGGGCAGCACGTCCGTGCCCGGCATGATGAGCTTTGCCGAGCTGACGGCGCTGGGTGACCCGGACGACCCGGCGGTCGCCCGGGTGGGCGCCACGCTCGACGCCAGGGACCCGATCAACATCCAGTTCACCAGCGGCACCACCGGCTTTCCCAAGGGTGCCACGCTGACGCACCGCAACATCCTGAACAACGGCTTCTTCATCGGCGAATGCATGAAGCTCGACGAGCACGACCGGCTGTGCATCCCGGTGCCGCTGTACCACTGCTT
>DASXKG010000502.1:0-8658 GCA_036496965.1 Variovorax sp. | reverse complement strand
CCGCTGGCCGTGCAGGCGCTGCTGACGCTGGCCATCGTGACGGCCTACGGGCCGCTGGTCTATCGCGTGGCCTACCAGTCGCTGGCGGGCGCGAGTTCGCTGGTGCTGCTGATCGTCTCGGTGGGCGTGCATTTCGCGATGACCGGCCTGGGGCTGCTCTTCTTCGGCGCCGAGGGCTTTCGCAATCCCTCGTTCTGGGACGATCGCTTCGCGCTCGGTCCACTGAACCTCAACGGCCAGGCGCTGATCATCTTCATCGCCTCGGCGGCGCTGATCGTGCTGCTCTGGCTCTTCTTCGAACGCACGCTGTATGGCAAGGCGCTGCGTGCCACGGCAGTCAACCGGCTCGGCGCCCGGCTGATGGGCATCTCGACGCAGGGCGCGGGCCAACTCACTTTCGCGATGGCGGCGCTGATCGGCGCACTGTCGGGCCTGCTGATCGGACCGACGACCACGATCTTCTACGACTCGGGCTTCCTGATCGGCCTGAAGGGCTTCGTCGCCGGCGTGATCGGTGGCCTGGCCAGCTATCCGGGCGCGCTGCTCGGCGCCCTGGCGGTCGGCGTGGTCGAGTCCTTCGGCTCCTTCTGGGCCAGCGAATTCAAGGAAGTGATCGTGTTCACGATCATCCTGCCGGTGCTGCTCTGGCGCTCGCTCGCCAGCGGCCACTCCGACGAGGAATAAAGATGAACCACCCCCGAAGCGCCTGCGGCGCCTCCCCCTCCAGGGGGCGATACCAGCGGCCCGGCAAAGCCGGTTCCGCGGTATCCCTGGCATTTCGCTGCGCCGGTTTCATGCGTCGCGGGTCACGCAATCGCGTGGTGGAACACTGAGATGGAAGCTACGATCAATTCGCCCGCGGCGCTGGAGCCGCGCAAGAGCGCCTTGCGCACCTGGGGTCCGCTCGTGTTCGTCGCGGTGCTCGTCGCGCTGCCGCTTTTGCCCCTGCCCGACTTCTGGATCATCCAGCTCAACTACATCGCCATCTACACGCTGCCGGTGCTGGGCCTGGTGCTGCTGACCGGCGTCGGCGGCCTGACCTCCTTCGGCCAGGCAGCCTTCGTCGGCATCGGGGCCTACAGCACCGCCTATCTGAGCGTGAACTACGGGCTGTCGCCGTGGCTCACGCTGTTCGTCGGGCTGGCGCTCACGGGCGTGAGCGCCGCGATCATCGGCGGCATCACGCTGCGCATGTCGGGGCACTACCTGCCGCTGGCGACCATCGCCTGGGCGCTTTCGCTGTACTACCTGATGGGCAACCTCGAAGGCCTCGGCAAGTACGACGGCATCCTGGGCGTCAAGGGCCTGAACCTGTTCGGCCTCGAGGTCGGCCAGCAACGCATCTTCTATGCGGTGGCCTGGACCTTCGCGTTGGCCGGCGGCTTCGCGGTGATCCGGCTGCTCGATTCGCGCAGCGGCCGCGCCATCCGTTCGCTGGCCGGCGGCGCGCGCATGCCGGAGGCCATGGGCGTGAACACGCTGCGCCACAAGGTCGGCATCTTCGTGCTGGCGGCGATGCTGGCCTCCGTGTCCGGCTGGCTGTTCGCGCATTTCCAGCGCACGGTGAATCCCTCGCCCTTCGGCATCAAGATGGGCATCGAGTACCTGTTCATGGTGGTGCTCGGCGGCGCGGCGCATGTCTGGGGTGCGATCGCCGGCGCCGGCGTGGTCAAGCTGCTGGAAGACCAGCTGCAGGTTCTGCTGCCCAAGCTCATCGGCACCAGCGGCAACTACGAGCTGATCGTCTTCGGCATCATGATCGTGCTGGTGCTCAAGTACCTGCCCGACGGCCTCTGGGCCTTCATCGACCGGCGCCTGCCGCGGCCGCAGCGGGCGGTGGACTGGCGCGATGCGGCCGACCTGCCGGCGCGCGACAAGCCCGCCGCCGGCGAAGTGGTGCTGGACGTGCAGGCCATCCGCAAGACCTTCGGCGGCCTGGTGGCGGTCAACGACATCAGCTTCCAGACCCGGGCCGGCCAGGTGGTCGGCCTGATCGGGCCGAACGGGGCGGGCAAGTCCACCACCTTCAATCTCGTGACCGGCGTGCTCGGCCTGTCGGGCGGCGCCGTGCGCTTTCGCGGCGAGCCCATCGGAGGATTGAACTCACGCCGGATTGCCGAGCGCGGCGTGGCGCGCACCTTCCAGCACGTGAAGATGGTGCCCGACATGACGGTGCTCGAGAATGTCGCTCTCGGCGCCCACCTGCGCGGGCGCAAGGGCCCGATCGCCGCCATGCTGCGCGCCGACCGCGACGAAGAGCGCCGGCTCTTTCGCGAGGCCGAACGCCAGCTCCAGCGCGTGGGCATGGGCGATCTCATGCACGAGCTGGCCGGCAACCTGGCCATGGGCCAGCAGCGCCTGCTGGAAATCGCCCGGGCGCTGTGCGCCGACCCGGCGCTGCTGCTGCTCGACGAGCCGGCCGCCGGCCTGCGCCACAAGGAAAAGCAGGCCCTGGCCGACGTCCTGCGCGGCCTGCGCCAAACCGGCATGAGCATCCTGCTGGTGGAACACGACATGGGCCTGGTGATGGACATCTGCGACCACATCGTGGTGATGGAGTTCGGCACCCACCTGATGGAGGGCACGCCGGCCGAAGTCCAGCAAAGCCCGAAAGTCCGCGCCGCCTACCTCGGAACAGAACACTGACATGGCCACGCCTCTCCTGAAGATCCACGACCTGCGCGCCGGCTACGGCCGCGCCGAGGTGCTGCACGGCATCGACCTCGAGGCCGGCGAGGGCAGCGTGGTGACCGTCATCGGCCCCAACGGCGCCGGCAAGTCCACACTGCTCAATGCGCTGATGGGCGTGCTGCCGGCCAAGGGTCGCATCGAATTCCGCGGCCGGCCGATCGGCGACATGTCGCTCGAGGAACGGGTGATGCTGGGCATCGCGCTGGTGCCCGAGAAGCGCGAACTCTTCAGCACCATGCCGGTGGAGGACAACCTGGTCCTCGGCGGTTTCCGCCAGATGAAGATGCGCAACCGCGAATGGCGCGACCGGATCGAGCAGGTCTATGCGCTGTTCCCGCGCCTGAAGGAGCGCCGCGCGCAACTGGCCGGCACGCTGTCGGGCGGCGAGCGGCAGATGCTCGCCGTCGGCCGTGCGCTGATGTCCGGCCCCACCCTGCTGATGCTCGACGAACCCAGCCTGGGCCTGGCGCCCCTGGTGGTGCAGGAGATCTTCCGCACCGTCAGCGCCTTGCGCGAGACCGGCGTCACCATCCTGCTGGTCGAGCAGAACGCGCGCGCGGCACTCGAGGTCGCGGACCATGGCTATGTGCTGGAGATGGGCAGCGTCAGCGCCGAAGGCCAGGCCCGCGAACTCGGCGGCGATCCGCGCGTCATCGATACCTACCTGGGTGCCGCGCGCGCCTGAACCGCCATGGACTACCAACCGCGCCCCGACGATGCGGGCTTCGTGATGAACGCCGTGCTCGGCGCCGCCGATCGCCTGTGCGCCCTACCCCCCTTCGCCGAAGTCGACGAAGCGCTGCAGGCGCAACTGCTCGAGCAAGCCGGCAAATTCGTCGCCGAGGTGATCGCGCCGCTGAACCGGGCCGGCGACGAGATCGGCTGCCGCCTGGCCGATGGCGTGGTGACCACGCCACCCGGCTTTCGCGCGGCCTACCGGGCGCTGGTCGCGGCCGGCTGGCCGGCGCTGTCCGCCGCGCCCGAAGACGGCGGCCAGGGCCTGCCCACGGTGCTGGAAGCGATCCTCTACGAATGGCTCAGCGCCGCGAATCACGGGTTCACCATGGCGCCGGGCCTGCTGCACGGTGCCTACGAATGCCTGAAGCACCACGGCAGCGAGGCGCTGAAGAAAGGCTATCTGGCCAGGATCGCCAGCGGCGAATGGCTGGCCACCATGTGCCTGACCGAAGCCCATGCCGGCAGCGACCTCGGCCAGGTGCGCACGCGCGCCGTGCCGCAGGCCGACGGCAGCGTGCGCGTCACCGGCGGCAAGATCTTCATTTCCGGCGGCGAGCATGACCTCAGCGACAACATCGTCCATCTGGTGCTGTGCCGGCTGCCTGACGCGCCCGCGGGTCCCAAGGGCCTGTCGCTGGCGCTGGTGCCCAAATGGCTGCCCGATGCCGGGCGCAACGCCGTGCACTGCGAGCGCATCGAGGAAAAGATGGGCCTGCACGGCAGTGCCACCTGTGTGATGCGCTTCGACGACGCCAGCGGTTGGCTGATCGGCGAGCCGAACCGCGGCCTGGCCGCCATGTTCGTCATGATGAACGCCGCGCGCCTGAACGTGGCGCTGCAAGGCATCGGCCTGCTCGACGCCGCCTGGCAGAAGGCCGACGCCTACGCCCACGAGCGGCGCCAGATGCGCGCGCCGGGTCCGGCGCCCGCGAGCCGGGGCGGCGAGGCGGCCGACCTGGTGGCCGAACATCCCGCCATTCGCCGCATCCTCGACACCCAGCGCGCCTGGATCGACGGCGCCCGCGTCATCGCCTACCGCACCGCCGTGCAGCTCGACGTGGCGCGCCACGACGCCGATCCGAAGTTGCGCGAGCGCGCGCAGCGCTGGTGCGCGCTCGTCACGCCGGTGCTCAAGGCAGCCTGCACCCAGCAGGCCTTTCTCGGCGCCAGCGAATGCCTGCAGGTCTTCGGCGGCCATGGCTACGTGCGCGAATGGGGCATCGAGCAGGTGGTACGCGATGCGCGCGTGACGATGATCTATGAGGGCACCAACGAGATCCAGGCGATCGACCTGCTGGTGCGCAAGGTGCTGGCAGACGGCGGCGTCGGCATGTCGGCCCTGCTGGTCGAACTGCGCGACGAACTCGATGCCTCGCGCGAGATCGATGCCGACGCACAGCGCCGGCTGGCGCAATTGCGCTACCTCACGACCTCGCTCGCCATGGCGGCGCAGGCCGACGCCCAGCTGCCCTTCGAGGTTGCCGACGACTACCTGCGGGTGGTGATGCTCACGCTGCTCGCCTGGGCCTGGGCCCGCATCGGACGCGCGGCGGCGCCCGGCGACCGGCGCTGGACCCGGCCCGAGGCGGCTTTCCGGCGCTGGGTGCTGCCGGAGTTCGAGATGCGGCTGGGCATCGTCAAGCGCGCCTGCGACGAAGCCGCGGGCGCGACCCGGACCCCGTCCTGACCGACGCAGCCTGTGCCAGGGCGGTTACGCTTGCGCCATGGCCCTCTCCCCCAAGAAATCAGCACCGGCAGCACCCGGTCTCGCAGCACGCCCGGACCCTCTCGACACGCAGGTGCTCGAGACCCTGGTCGGCTACAACGCGCGCCGCGCGTGGCTGGCCGTGAGCGAGGTGTTCGCCGAGCGCATGACCGTATTCGGGCTGAAGCAGGTCGACTTCTCGGTGTTGTCGCTGCTGGCGCACAACCCGGGCGCCACCTCGCGCCAGCTCTGCTCGACGCTCGACATCCTGCCGCCCAACCTGGTGAGCCTGATCGCCACCATGGACAGCCGGGGCCTGATCGAGCGCCGTCCGCATCCGCACGACGGGCGCGCCATCGGCCTGTACCTGACGGGGGCCGGCGAAGAACTGGTTCGCGAAGCCGAGCAGACCGTGGTCCAGCTCGAGGCCGACGCCAGCGCCCGCCTGTCGGCGCGCGAGCGCGACACCCTGATCAGGCTCTTGCAGAAGATCTACCAGCCGGCGCGCGGCGGCGCAGGCTGACTGCGGCGCCGCCCGAGGCTCAGACCCGCTCGAGGATGAGCGCGATGCCCTGGCCGACGCCGATGCACATCGTGCACAGGGCATAGCGCCCCTTGCTCCTGTGCAACTGGTTCACGGCCGTGGTCGCCAGCCGCGCGCCGCTGGCGCCCAGCGGATGGCCCAGCGCGATTGCGCCGCCATTGATGTTGACGCGCGCATCGTCGTCCTTCAGCCCGAGCAGCCGCAGCACCGCCAGGCCTTGCGCCGCGAAGGCCTCGTTGAGTTCGATCACATCCAGCTGGTCGAGCGTGAGCCCGGTGAGCTTGAGCACCTTCTCGGTCGCCGGTGCCGGACCGATGCCCATGATGCGCGGCGGCACGCCGGCCACGGCCATGCCCACCACGCGCGCACGCGGGGTCAGGCCGTACTTGGCCGCATGGGCCTCGTCGGCCAGCAGCAGCGCGGCCGCGCCGTCGTTGACGCCGCTGGCATTGCCGGCGGTCACGCTGCCGTCGGGCCGCACCACGCCCTTCAGCTTGGCCAGCGCCTCCAGGCTGGTCTCGCGCGGATGCTCGTCCTTGCCGACCAGGATCGGATCGCCCTTCTTCTGGGCCACGCTGACCGGCACGATCTCGGCATCGAAGAAGCCCGACTGCTGCGCCGCCACCGCGCGCTGCTGCGAGGCGAGCGCCATGCGGTCCTGCGCCTCGCGCTCGATCTTGTAGTCCGTCGCGACGTTCTCGGCCGTTTCAGGCATCGAATCCACGCCGTATTGCGCCTTCATGAGCTTGTTGACGAAACGCCAGCCGATGGTGGTGTCGTAGACCGCGTTCGAGCGGCTGAAGGCGCTCTCGGCCTTGGGCATCACGAAGGGCGCGCGGCTCATGCTCTCGACGCCGCCGGCGATCATCAGGCCGGCCTCGCCCGCCTTGATGGCGCGCGCTGCCGTGCCGACCGCATCCAGGCCCGATCCGCACAGGCGGTTGATGGTGCCGCCGCCGACGTCGGTCGGCAGGCCGGCGAGCAGCGCGGCCATGCGCGCGACATTGCGGTTGTCCTCGCCGGCCTGGTTGGCGCAGCCGTACAGCACGTCGCTCACGGCCTGCCAGTCGACCTCCTTGTTGCGCGCCATCAGGGCCTTGAGCGGCACGGCGCCGAGGTCGTCGGTGCGCACGCTGGCCAGCGCGCCGCCGTAGCGGCCGAAGGGGGTGCGAACGGCGTCGCAGATGAAAGCCTGTTTGCTCATGAAGGAGTCTCCCTTGGTTCAGATGGCGATCGGCAGCCCGATCAGTTGTTCCAGTTCGGCATGGCCCAGGCCCTCGACCGCGTCGATCAGCTTCAGGCCCGAAGGCGTGCATGCGAGGGTGGCGAGGTCGGAGTACACCCGCTTCACGCAGCCGATGCCCGTCAGCGGATAGCTGCAGGCGGCGACGATTTTGCTCTCGCCCTTCTTGGTCAGCAAATCCATCATGACCCAGGTCTGGCGCGCGCCGATGGCCAGGTCCATCGCCCCGCCGACCGCCGGAATGGCACCTGCCTCGCCGGTGCTCCAGTTGGCCAGGTCGCCGGTGGCGGAGACCTGGAAGGCGCCGAGCACGCAGATGTCCAGGTGGCCGCCGCGCATCATCGCGAAACTGTCGGCATGGTGGAAATACGCGCCGCCCGGCAGCAACGTGACCGGCTGCTTGCCGGCGTTGATCAGGTCGTAGTCCTCCGCGCCCTCGGCGGGCGCCGGACCCATGCCCAGGATGCCGTTCTCGCTGTGCAGGATGACCTCGCGCCCGGCGGGCAGGTGGTTGGCGACCAGCGTCGGCTGGCCGATGCCGAGGTTGACCACGGCGCCGTCGAAGATGTCCTGGGCGACGCGGACGGCGAGTTGGTCCTTGGTGCGGCGTTGGTAGGCCATGGTCATGCTGCCTTGCTGAAGCCGCCGGCCTGGGTGGCGACGCGCTCGATCTTGACGATCTTGTGGACGAAAATTCCAGGGGTCACGATGGTCTCCGGATCCATCTCGCCGAGCGCGACGATCTCGTGCACGGTGGCGATGGTGCGCTCGGACGCCATCGCCATCACGGGGCCGAAGTTGCGCGCCGCCTTGCGGTAGACAAGGTTGCCCCAGCGGTCGCCGCGCTCGGCCTTGATGAGCGCGACGTCGCCGCGGATCGGGTATTCCAGCACATAAGGTTTGCCGTCGATGATTCGCGTCTCGCGCTCGCCCGCCAGCTGCGTGCCGAAGCCGGTCGGACAGAAGAAGGCGCCGATGCCCGCACCCGCCGCGCGGATGCGCTCGGCCAGGTTGCCCTGCGGCACCAGTTCGAGCTCGAGCTTGCCCGCGCGGTACAGGCCGTCGAACACCTGGCTGTCGGCCTGGCGCGGAAAGCTGCAGATGATCTTGCGCACCCGGCCGGCCTTGAGCAGCGCGGCCAGGCCGGTCTCGGCATTGCCCGCATTGTTGTTGACGACGGTGAGCTCCTTGGCACCCTGCTCGATCAGCCCGTCGATCAGCTCGTTGGGAATACCGGCGGTGCCGAAGCCGCCGATCAGCACGGTGGCGCCGTCCGGAATGCCGGCCATGGCCTCGGCGATCGAAGGGGCGATCTTGTCGATCATGAAATCTGTCTCCGGGAAAGGAATGGAAGTCGAACGCCTGGGCTGCCCGTTGTCATTGTGTGGGCCGACATTTGTTCACATATTTGTTCGTATATCGAACATTTGTTCTTATAATGAATTCTAAAGAAAGCCAGGCCCCATGGCAACCCACTCGAACTCGGAACAAGCCGTTGCGCCGGCGCCCGGCGACAGCTACGTGCAGTCCTTCGCGCGCGGGCTGCAGGTGATCCGTTCGTTCAGCGCGAGTGCGCCGCGCCAGACCCTCAGCGAGGTGGCGGTCGCGAGCCGCCTCACACGTGCCGGCGCCCGGCGCATCCTGCTCACGCTGCAAACTCTGGGCTATGTCGCCAGCGACGGCAAGCTGTTCAGCCTGACGCCGCGCATCCTCGACCTGGGCTTCGCCTATCTGTCC
>DASXKG010000501.1:0-3318 GCA_036496965.1 Variovorax sp. | reverse complement strand
GCACAGCAGGAAGAAGGTCGTGACCTTGATGCCTCCGGCGGTGCCGGCGCTGCCGCCGCCGATGAACATGAGCGCATAGGTGACAGCCAGCGTGTCCGGCCGCATGTGGCCGACGTCGAGTGAGTTGAATCCCGCCGTTCGTGCGACGGCCGAGTGAAACAGCGAGCCGAGCAATTTGCCGCCCGCACCCAGCGGCCGGCCCTAAGCGAGCCCGTGCATGAGTCCCGTGCGCGGGTGGCAGTGGATGTACTCGTAGCTTTGCTCGTCGGCCTTCAGCACCGACACCTCGTGGTACACGCGCAGCTTGAGCTGGAAGTTCAGCGCCTGCACGTAGCGCATGAAGCTGCCGAAGATCGCCACGTGGGTGGGATGCGATTCGGCCCAGCGCTCCATGTCGGCGAGCGAGCGCCACCAACTCAGGCCGAAGGACTTCTCGAGCGGCGCACCGGATGCGTCCAGATGGTGCATGTAGCGGTTGCTGTAGCAGCCGATCGCGAGCCCCTGGTCACGCAGGAAGTCCATGCCTTCGCGCAGCACCGGCTCCATCTCCTCGAGGTAGAGCCTGCGCTCCTCGCCGCCGGTCTCGGTCCACTCCTGGCCCGAGCGGATCATCGCGATGTGCTCGTGGCCAGCCACACGCACGCGCTCGCCGGGCAGCGGTGAGTCGGCGACGAGCGCCCGCACGCCCGACGGCGCCATCGCATCGGTCTGCGACAGGGGGATTCGATCGCGCATCGACCCCCAGTAGCCGTGCTCCTGCAGCTGGCCGCTGAGGCCACCCATCACCACCCCCACGCCCTCGAAGCGGTCGGGGGTGTTGAACATGGTCTCGTAGTGCGCCACCCGCGGCGAGGCAATCTCGCGGAAGTAGCCCAGGCCCTCGGTCAAGCGCTCTTCGGAGCGCCACCAGGCGTCGACCGCGGGCGTGGCGCACCAGCGCGCATGGGCGGCCGGATCGTTCCAGTAGGCGATGGCGATCATGTTGTCGTAGCCATCGGCATCGACACAGTGCGTGAGGTCGTGATGGCCCGGTCCGTCGGCCAGTGCGAAGCTGGCCGCGATCTTCATCAGCGCGGCACAGGCGCGGCCCTGCAGCGCGGCGCCGCGCGACTGCACGCCGAAGTAGCCCATCACCACCTGCCGGACCGACGTGGGGGCGCGGGCCGACCACACCGGATAGGCCGGCAGGTAGTCGTCCTCGATGCGGCGATGCCGCGTGCGCGGGCACTTCAGGTGCTCGGCAATGGCCGATTCGATCGCTTCCATGGCGCGGCTCCCTTCAGGCTGCGAACGGCACGCGGGCCGGCGCCGGTTCTTCGTCGAACGCGACGGCTTCAAAGTGCTCCGGCTCCGGGCGCTGGAACACGACCGGTTCGCGGCGCGTCTTGTTCAGCAGCAGCCGCGTGACGTCGGGCCGCGCGTAGTGCCCGCTCGGATCGCCCGCCGCCTTGGCCAGCGAGATCATGCCGAGGTCGATGTCGGCCACGACCAGGCCTTCCTGGTCTTCGCCCAGGCTGCTGCCCAGCGGCGCACCGTCGGGCCCGTAGATGCGCGCGAAGCCGCCGCCCACGCGCAGCATCTGCTGCTTGCCGGCGTCGGTACACAGCAGGTCGCTCATCGCCTGCGACACGGTGGCGCAGGGTGCGAGTACGAAGCACTGGCCCTCGGCCGCATAGACCTGGCTGGCGGCATTGTTGACCTCGGCCCCCAATGCATAGGCAGCGCCGCGATAGAGCGAGAAGCTCGGCCAGGCGGCGCAATGGATCTGTTCGTTCTGCGCATACATCGCGTACTTGCTGAGCGGCTGCAGGTGTTCCCAGCAGCACAGCGAGCCGATGTTGCCGATCGCGGTCTCGCAGACCGCGAGGTCCGATCCGTCGCCCTCGCCGAACACGGTGCGCTCGACGTGCGTGGGCTTGAGCTTGCGCCGCGTCTGCACGCTGCGACCCTGGTCGTCGATCAGCGCCTGCGCGATGTAGAGGCTGCCGCCGGCCTTCTCGCTGAAGCCGGTGGACAGCCAGATCTTGTGCTTGCGCGCGGCCTCGCGCAGGCGATCGAATTCGGCCGAGCCGACCACCAGCGAGTTGTCGTTGTAGCGCTGCACGAACTGCATGCCCCAGGCCGGCGAGTCGAGCCAGATCCACCACGGGTAGCCCGGCAGCCAGGTTTCCGGAAAGGCGATCAGCTTCACGCCCTGGGCCGCGGCCTGCGCCATCAGCTCGATGGTCTTGTCGATGGTGGCGTCGAGGTCCAGAAAGACGGGCGCGGCCTGCACGGCGGCGACGCGAAGCTTGGGATGGGTTGGACGCGGCATGATGGGTTCTCCTGTGAGTGGATGGGCAGGCGCCGCATGCCGATGGCTGGGGGTTTGCGCGCTGGCATGCGGGTTGCATGAAGCGTAAGTTCGGCGCTTCGAAAACGCCTTGTCCGAGACTCGCGTCGTTCTTGTTCCAGCGTGTCGTCGGCGCGCACCGCCTTCGAAAGGCCCTCCATGGACAACTTGCTCAGCACCGATGCGGTTCCACGCGCGCAGCGGCTGGCCTACTGGACCGACATGATCTGCAACGTCTACGTGCAGCTCGGCTGCGATCCGGTGCGCCCGGACGATGCCGGTGATTTCGTCGGCCACATCCGCCAGCACCAGCTGCCCAGCCTCGACCTGTCGGTGGTCACCTCGGGCGCGCAGAACGTGACGCGTACCGCCGCGCACATTGCCCGTTCGAGCGACGACTACTTCCTGGTCAGCATCCAGGCGCGCGGCCGTGGCGTCGTGCGCCAGGACGGCCGCGACGCCGTGCTGGCGGCCGGCGACTTCGCGCTCTACGACAGCACGCGGCCCTACCAGCTGCTGTTCGACGACGCCTTCGAGCAGGTCGTGCTGAAGCTGCCCGGCGAGCGGCTGCGCAGCGAGCTGCGCGATACCGAAGCCTTGACCGCGACCACCGTGTCGGGCCGCGAAGGCGCCGGCCATCTGCTGCTGGGCATGATCCGCACCTTGCGCGAGGACATCGACACGTTGCAGCCGAGTTCCGCGCTGGCGGTGGCCAACGGCGTGCAGAGCATCCTGGTGGCTGGCCTGCAGACCTTGCCCGCGGCGCGCTCACCGGGCGTCAGCCATCTCACGGCCTACCATCTGGCGCGTGTCAAGCGTCGCATCGACGAACAGCTGGGCGACCCCTCGCTGTCGGTCGGCAGCCTGGCGGCGGAGCTCGGCGTTTCGGAGAGCCAGATCCATCGCCTCTTCAAGACCGAGCCGGTGACCGCTTCGCGCTACATCTGGGAACGACGGCTCGAGGCCTGCAGCCGGGACCTGCTGGA
>DASXKG010000500.1:0-5310 GCA_036496965.1 Variovorax sp. | reverse complement strand
GCCTGATGGGTTTCGAATTCGTCGAGTTCGCCGCCCCCACCCCCAATGCCTTGGAGCCGGTGCTGGAGCGCCTGGGCTTCACGCTGGTGGCGCGCCACCGCTCCAAGGACGTGCTGCTGTACCGGCAGGGCGACATCAACTTCATCGTCAACCGCGAGCCGCACAGCCCGGCCGCGTACTTCGCCGCCGAGCACGGGCCTTCGGCCTGCGGCCTGGCCTTCCGCGTGAAGGATTCGCACCAGGCCTATGCGCGCGCGCTCGAACTGGGCGCGCAGCCGGTCGAGATCGCCACCGGGCCGATGGAGCTGCGCCTGCCCGCCATCAAGGGCATCGGCGGCGCGCCGCTGTACCTGATCGATCGCTTCGAGGACGGCAAGTCGATCTACGACATCGATTTCGAGTTCATCCTGGGCGCCGAGCGGCATCCGCTCGGCCATGGCCTGAAGATCGTCGACCACCTGACGCACAACGTCTACCGCGGCCGCATGGCCTTCTGGGCCAACTTCTACGAGCGGCTCTTCAACTTCCGCGAGATCCGCTACTTCGACATCCAGGGCGAGTACACCGGCCTGACCTCCAAGGCGCTGACGGCACCCGACGGCAAGATCCGCATTCCGTTGAACGAGGAATCGTCCAAGGGATCCGGCCAGATCGAGGAATTCCTGATGAAGTTCAACGGCGAGGGCATCCAGCACATCGCGCTCTTGAGCGACAACCTGCTGGACACCATCGACCGGCTCGGCCTGGCCGGGGTGCCGCTGATGACTGCGCCCAACGACATCTACTACGAGATGCTGGAAACCCGCCTGCCCGGGCATGGGCAGCCGATCCCCGAACTGCAGGCGCGCGGCATCCTGCTCGACGGCAACACCGAAGGCGCCAGCCCGCGCCTGCTGTTGCAGATCTTCTCCGAGACCGCGTTCGACAGCCCGGTGTTCTTCGAGTTCATCCAGCGCAAGGGCGACGACGGATTCGGCGAGGGCAATTTCAAGGCGCTGTTCCAGTCGATCGAACGCGACCAGCTACGCCGCGGCGTGCTTCAGACAGGCTGAGGCGCAAGCCCTTTCGATCAAGCTCATCCGCGCCTGGATGCCTTGGCAACCGGGGCCTTCGAGTGCACCCGCGCCATCGCATCCAGCCCGGCCATCACATAGCGCATGAGTTCCTCGGCAAGCCCTTCGCTGTCGTTGGCGAGCGCCGGCAAGAGCTTTGCCGGCACTTCCTTGGGCATGACCATGATGGCCAGGCATGGCAGCAGCGCGAAGACGACGCCGCGCTGAACGCTCGGGTGCTCGGGCGGCAGCCCCATCACCGCGCCCACCAAGCCGCGCATGAATTGCGCCTTCGGGCGGACCGCCTTTTCGATCAATGCCGGCATCGCGGCGGATGGGGTCATCACTTCGCGCAGCACCACACGAAAGCCCCAGGGCGCATTCGCGCTGGTGGCGAGACGCACCAGATGCGTGAGCACCGTCTGGAGCCTCAACGCGGGTTCGCCAATGGCATTCACCAGCGCCATCAGCTCCTCGAGGCCGATCAACTGCTGGTGCGCCGCGATCAGCACGGCCTCATACAGGCCGTCGCGGCTGCCAAAGTGGTAGTTGACCGACGCAAGCGGCACGCCTGCGCGCTCGCAGACTTCCTTGCTCGTGGCCTCGGCGTAGCCACGCTGCGCGAACACCTGCCCCGCCGTTTCGATGAGGTGCGAACGTGTCGCCTCACCGTCGGGGCGTGGCGTGCGCACGGCCCGCGTGGAAGCTTTCTTCCTGACGGGAGAGACGATGTGCGGCATTCGGAGTCCTCGGAAAGAGAAATTTCTTAGTTCGAGTTTGAATTCAACTTCTATATTATTCAGTCTACTTCATCGACAACGCAGCGTCCCGTGCGCAAGAGACCATGGACAAGAAGCCGATCATCCTCGGGGCCATCGTTCTGGTGGCTGGAGCCGCTCTCGCGGCGTGGTACTTCAACCGGCAACCGGCCGATCCGCAGCACCTGGTGCTCTACGGCAATGTCGATCTGCGACAGGTGTCGCTCGCCTTCAACGGCAGCGAGCGCATCGGCAGGCTCAATGTGCAGGAAGGCGACCACGTCACGGCAGGACAGGTGCTCGGCGAACTCGACACCCGCACATTGCAGCTGCAGATCGCCCAGTCCGAGGCGCAGATCGCCGTGCAACAGCAGGTGCTGCAAAAGCTGAAGGCCGGCAGCCGCCCCGAGGAAATCGCGCAGTCCCGCGCGCAGGTCGCGTCGGCGCAGGCCGATGCCGAGCTGGCACGGCAGCAGCTCGACCGACTCCAGTCGATTCGCCAGACCACCGCCGGCCGCGCCGTGAGCCAGCAGGACCTCGATGCCGCGCAGGCGCGCCAAAAGACCGCGCTCGCGCAACTGGAGAACGCACGCAAGGCACAGCAGCTCGTGGTCGTCGGACCACGCAAGGAAGACATCGCACAGGCGCAGGCGCAGCTCGAAGTGGCGGTCGCATCGCTGGCGGTGCTCAAGCACCAGTTGCAGGAAGCGCAACTGAAGGCACCGATCGACGCGGTGGTGCGAGCACGGCTGATGGAGCCGGGCGACATGGCGTCGCCGCAGCGCCCGGTCTTCACACTGGCCATCACCGATCCCAAATGGGTGCGCGCCTATGTCACCGAAGCCGACCTCGGCCGCGTGAGGCCCGGCATGGCAGCCACGCTGCACACCGACAGCCATCCGGACCAGCCGCTCAGGGGCAAGGTCGGCTACATCTCGTCGGTGGCGGAGTTCACGCCCAAGACCGTGCAGACCGAAGAATTGCGCAGCAGCCTGGTCTACGAAATCCGCGTGCTGGCCGATGACCCGGAAGACCGCCTGCGCCTCGGAATGCCGGTGACCGTGCGGCTCGCACTCGGCGCCAACGCGGCGGATCCTGGGGGCAAGCCCTGATGACCACCGCCGCGCCGGCGCTCGCAGGTCGCGGCCTGCACAAGCGGTTCCGGATCAAGGGCGTGGCGGAACCGAACCGCGCGCTCGACGATGTGACGCTCGAAGTCCCCGCCGGCAAGCTCACCGCGCTGGTCGGCCCCGACGGCGCCGGCAAGACCACGCTGCTGCGCCTGGCTGCCGGCCTCATGAGCGCGGACCAGGGCTCGCTCGACGTGCTCGGCATCGACGTCGCCAAGGACCCGCAATCCGTGCAGGACCGCATCAGCTACATGCCGCAGCGCTTCGGCCTGTACGAAGACCTCAGCGTGCAGGAGAACCTGGATCTCTACGCGGACCTGCACGGTGTCAGCAAGGCCACGCGGCACGAGCGCTATGCACGCCTGATGGAGATGACCGACCTGGGCCGCTTCACCGCGCGCCCGGCCGGCAAGCTGTCCGGCGGCATGAAGCAGAAGCTGGGCCTCGCCTGCACGCTGGTGCGCTCGCCGGCCCTGCTGCTGCTCGACGAGCCCACGGTGGGCGTCGACCCGCTCTCGCGGCGCGAGCTCTGGGAGATCGTGCAGCAACTTGTGGACAAGGAACAGCTCTCGGTGATCGTCAGCACGGCCTATCTCGACGAAGCCGAGCGTTGCGCGCAGGTGTTCGTGCTGCACGGCGGCAAGCTGATCGCGCAGGGCGCGCCAGACAAGATCCGCGACAACGCACGCGGCCTGTGCTTTGTCGCCGCGCCGCCGCAAGGCACGGCGCCGCGCACCCTGCAGGCGCGCTTGCTCGATGCCCCGGATTCCATCGTCGATGCCGTTCCACAAGGCGGCGCAGTGCGCTTCATCCGCCGCGCCGGCGCGGATGCTGCATCCGTCGACGCACTGCTCGACGGTGCGCTCGCCGAGGCCGTGCCTGCGCGCCTCGAAGACGGTTTCATGGTGCTGCTGCGCGCGCAACGCAACACTGCCCGCGCCGATGCAGCCGCCGCACCGCCGGCTGCCGCTTCGCCCAAGGGCACGGCAAAGGACGTCGTCATCCAGGTGAAGGATCTCGTGCGCAGGTTCGGCGACTTCACCGCTGTCGCGAGCACCAGTTTCGACGTGCGGCGCGGCGAGATCTTCGGCCTGCTCGGCCCGAACGGTGCGGGCAAGACGACCACCTTTCGCATGCTCTGCGGACTGCTGCCGGCCAGCAGCGGCTTCCTGCAAGTGGCCGGCATGAACCTGCGCAGCGCGCGCGCGCAGGCTCGTGGCAAGGTCGGCTATGTCTCGCAGAAGTTCGCGCTCTACGGCAACCTCACCGTCGAAGAGAATCTCCGATTCTTCGGCGGCGCCTACGGCCTGCGCGGCGCGCAACTCGACGAGCGCATGCGGACCGTGCTGCAGCAGTTCGACCTCATCGGGCAGGAGCGAGCCACCAGCGGCCAACTTCCCGGCGGCTTCAAGCAGCGACTCGCCATGGCGACCGGCCTGCTGCACCAGCCGGAGATCCTGTTTCTCGACGAACCCACCAGCGGCATCGACCCGCTCGCGCGGCGCGAGTTCTGGCGCCGCATCACGGCGCTCGCTGAAGCGGGCGTGACGGTGATCATCACCACGCACTTCATGGAAGAGGCGGAGTACTGCGACCGCATCGTCATCCAGGACGCGGGCAAGCTGCTCGCCATCGGCACGCCGCAAGAGGTGCGTGTGCAGGCCGGCGGCGCGGCGGACAGCCGGCTCAGCATGGAGGATGCCTTCATCGACATCGTCACACACGCACGCGACGCCGCCCGCAACTCCGCCGAGGGCGACACGCCTGCCGTTGGCCCTGCTGCGCGCCCGCATGGAGCCGCCGCATGACCGCGCCCGCGCAGCCGGACCCCGCCGCGTCGCGCAGCCGCTTCTGGCCTCGGCTGATTGCGCTCACGCGCAAGGAATCCCGCCAACTGTTGCGCGACCCCAGCAGTCTGGCGATCGGCATCCTGCTGCCGATCGTCCTGATCCTGATCTTCGGCTTCGGGCTCTCGCTCGACGTGAAGAACGCGCCGATCGCCGTGGTGCTCGAAGACACATCACCTACCGCGGTGCAGGCCGTCTCCGGGCTGCAACTCACGCCGTACATCTCGCCCGTGATGCTGACATCGATGCGCGAGGCCGAGGCACTGATGCACCAGCGCAAGGTCGACGGCATCGTGCGCGTGCCCGGCGACTTCTCGCGCCGGCTCGCGGCGGGCGACGCAAGCATCCAGTTGATCGTCCACGGCGCGGAAGCAAGCAAAGCCGCCATCGTGCTGAGCTACGCCAGCGCCGCCTTGGCGCAGAACGGTCTGCGCTTGGCGGACCGCGGCGGCGCAAGCGCGCCGCCGGGCATCGGCTCGGTCACGATCGAGCAACGCATGTGGTTCAACGCCGCCAACACCAG
>DASXKG010000499.1:0-2524 GCA_036496965.1 Variovorax sp. | reverse complement strand
CGGTGCTGCGCGCGCTGCGGGACGCGGGCCAGGTGGCGGACATCGAGGTCGATGACATCGGCATCGTCACCGACATCGACACGCCCGAGGAACTGGCGCGCGCCGAAGCCCTGCTGCGCGCGCGCGGCGCAGGTTCCTAGTTGCGGGTGATCACACCGCAGGCAATACGGGGGCCCGAATTACCCGCCGGCTGGGTGGTGAAATCGTCGCGGTCGCGGTGCACCACCACCGAGCGGCCGATCACGTTGTTGGCAGCGCCATCGGTCATCGACAGGGTGTGGACGTCGACGCTGAAACGCGCGTTGCCGCTGGCGTCGGCCACCAGGCTGGGCAGGTCGCCCGCATGGCTGCCCGGCGCGCCGAACTTGCCGTGCGTGCCGCCCGAGGGATTGAAATGGCCGCCCGCGGCGTTGCCGTTGTCGCCGCAGTCGCCGGTTTCGTGGACGTGGAATCCGTGCTCGGTGCCGGGCGCCAGCCCGTGCACGTCGACCGCGATGCGCAAGCCGTGCTCCAGCGGCGTGAACGTGACCTTGCCCATGGTCGGATTCGGCACGATGGCGCCGGTCGGTACCAGGTTGGCGCTGGCGGCCGGGGCGGGTCCGAGCGAGCCGCAAGCCGACAGACAGCCCGCTGCCAGGACGGCGAGGACGGGGGCGAACCAGCGGGGGGTGCGAGGGAAATGCATGGCTAGTCCTGCAGGCCTGGGGCCAAGGAGGGTGGGGGAGGGTATAGCGCAGCACCGGAGGCAGCGCTGTCGGCCGGCGCCGACAAGCGGGCTTCGGCCAGCTTGACCAGCCGCGCCAGCGCCGCATCGTGGATGCCGTGGCGCTGCAGTTCGTGCAGGGTCTGGCGCGCGTATTCGAGCGAGCTGCCATAGCGGCCGGCGGCGCTGGCGAAAATCTGACGCAAGCGCTCGTCGCTGAGCTGGCCCGTGAAGTTGGGGCTGCGCCGCGACAGGGTGAAGGCCAGCGCCCGCACCCTGGCATGCGGCGTGACGCAGTCGAGCCAGCGCGGGTCGTAGACGCCGGTGGGCATTTCGCGCAGCCAGAGGCGGCCCAGGGTTTCGAGGCCGTCCGCGGCCGGCACGCGGAACACCATGCCGCGGCAGCTTCCGCCCGACAGCAGCGCGAACACCAGGCCCGGGTTGTCGACCGTGCCGCGGTTGACCCGGCTCCACATCTTCAAGGCCCGGTGCCAGCCGTGGACGCGCGCGGGCTGTCGTTCGATGAAGCCGAAGTCCGGGCGCCAGATGAGCGAGCCGTAGCCGAACAGCCAGAGGTCCTCGTGGCCGCCCCAATCGGCGATGACGCGATCGAGCATCGGCCCGGGATCGCGCAAGGGCCTGGGAAAGGCGACGCCTACAATTTGTCGGTCATGGTCCACCGCACCATTATTTACCGACCCCTCAACTACGGAGACGCGCCCATGCCCGCCACGAGTGACGACGAGAGCCGGCAGAATTTCATCCTCGCTTTCGTGATGGGCTTGATCGCCTTGGTGATCCTGTTCGTGATCGGGATCGTGCTCTACACCCGCGCCCACGTGGCGCCGGAGCAAGCCACTAGAGCGCCGGTGGCGGCAGCCGCCCCGGCGACCTCGGTGGCCGAGGTGACCGAAACGGTGACGGTCGTCATTCCCGACGGCGCCAGCATCCAGGTCCTGGGCGGCGTGGTGAATTTCTATTTCGCGACGGGCAGCACCGACCTGGCGCCGGGTGCCGCCGCGGCGCTGGCCGCGGTCATCAAGGGTGTCGAAGGCGGCCGCAAGGCGGTGGTTTCCGGCTACCACGACACCACCGGCGATGCCGCCAAGAACGAAGAACTCGCCAAGAAGCGCGCCGAGATGGTGCGCGACGTGCTGGTGGGCCTGGGTGTGCCGGCCGACAAGATCGAACTGCAAAAGCCGGACGTCACCGCGGGATCGGGCAGCGACGCGGCGGCACGCCGGGTCGAAGTCAAGCTGGTCGATTGATTTCGAGCTTCAGGATTTCAGGAGCCGGCGCTTGAAGTTCCGCTCCCAAAACTTGTCTGCGAAGTACTGCACGGTCGTGCGAATGCGTTGGCGGCCGCTGCGCGCGTCATAGGGCGATCGGATATCCGCGCCCAGTTGGCGCGCGCGCACGCTCAGAAGGGATTCGGACATGATGCAGCGAATCTTCATGCGCAACTCGTCGAAGGTTTCCTGTGTCACGGGCGCGGCCTTGTACCAGGCGTGTCCCCATTTGAACTTGCGCCTCTTTTCCTCCAGGCTGTCCTTGTCGCCGACCATGAAGCTCAGGTGCATGTCGGCATAGCCCGGGTCCACGGTGTCCTTGACCAGTGAAGCGTTCGGATCGAAGCGATCGTGCACCAGGCTGTCGAGCAAGGCTTGGCCCGGACTCATCGTGACCAGTCCCTTGCGCAGCGCCTCGTTCATGGAAAAGCAATAGGTCGCGATGTATTCGAGCTGCGGCCCGAGCGGCGTCTTGATGGAGCGCTCGTAGCCCAGGATTTCGCCCAGGATCCAGGGGCCCGCATGCGAGCTC
>DASXKG010000498.1:0-5059 GCA_036496965.1 Variovorax sp. | reverse complement strand
GTGATCGAGTCCGGCAAGCGCTGGGCCGACGAGGACGTTCCCAAGTCGAGCTGGGACGTTCGCAAGTTCGCCTGGTTTCCGGGTGCTGAGATGTACGGCATCCAGCGCATCGAATTCCTCGACGATGTGCTGGTGCTGTGCGGCGCCGGGGTCGGCGGCGGCTCGCACCACTACGCACAGACCCTCTACGTGCCGCCGAAGAAGTTCTTCGATGCGCCCGAATGGTCCGGCATCACCGACTGGGCCGATGAGTTGGCGCCCTTCGTCGACCAGGCCAAGCGCATGCTCGGCGTGGTGCCGATCCCCTACATGGACACGCAGATCGACCGCCTGATGCGCGAGACCGCGGACGAGATGGGTCGCGGCAAGACCTACAACAAGGCACCCGTCGGCGTCTATTTCGGCACCCCCGGCGTCGAGGCCGACGACCCCTACTTCGGCGGCGAGGGGCCGCGTCGACGCGGCTGCATCGGCTGCGGCAACTGCCTGATCGGCTGCGGCCACAACGCCAAGAACAAGCTCACCGTGAACTACCTGTACCTGGCCGAGAAGCATGGCGCCCGAGTCCACGAGCTGCAGGAGGTATACGAGCTCAACCCGCTGCCGGGCGGCGGCTACGAAGTGAAGGCCCGGCATCCGGGCTGGCTGCAGCGCACTGCCGGTGTCGACCACCACAGCTACACCGCGGAGCAGGTGATCGTCTCGGCCCATGCCTACGGCTCGGCCAAGCTGCTGCACCACATGAAGCACACCGGCACCCTCTCCGGCCTCTCCGACGAGCTCGGCAAGCGGGCGCGCACGAATTCGGAGCAACTGGTGTCGATCACGCGACCCTACGGCGAGTGGAAGGAAGATCCCGACAAAGTCCACATCACGCCGGGCTCGGTGGCCATCACTTCGGGCGTCTGGCCCGACGATCAGACCAGCATCGAGCCGGTCTACTACGGCGTCGGCAGCGACCTGATGACCTTCGCGATGACCTACCACCAGCACGGCGAGCAGAAGCATCCGGTGGAGGGCTGGCTCAAGTCGCTGGTCGAGCATCCGGCCCAGGTGCTCGACAAGCTCGATGCCAGGCATTGGTCGGAGCGCCAGGTCGTGCTGCTGTGCATGCAGACCTCCGACACTTCGATCGATGTCTTCTGGAAGGACGGCATGCTGCGCAGCCGTCATGGCAGCGGACCCGCACCGCAGGTCCACATCCCGGTGGTGGAGGCCTTCGCGGACCGGCTGGCAAAGAAGCTGCACGGCGAACAGGCGGCCCTCTGGACCGAGGTGCTCAACCGCACCGCGTCGGCGCACTTCATCGGCGGAATCACCATCGGCGAGACCGCCGCCAAGGGTGCGGTCGATCCGTACCAGCGGGTGTTCGGCTATCCGGGGCTGCACGTGATCGACGGCAGCGTGATGCCGGCGAATCCGGGCGTGAATCCGTCCCTGATGATCACCGCCATGGCCGAGCGTGCCATGGCCTACTGGCCTCACAAGGGCGATACCGACGGGCGCGCGCCGCTCGGCTCGAGCTACCAGCGCATCGCGCCGGTCATGCCGCGCAAGCCGATCGTTCCCAAGGGCGCGCCAGGCGAACTGCGGCTGGACGCGAAGAAGGAAGACGTGATCCCGCTGTACCCCTTTTGACGGTACGCCGTCCAATCACTCATTCAAGGAGCACCGGCATGAGCGCTGCAAGCAACAAGGCCCAGGCGGATTTCCGCACCCTGGGCGAGGCCGGCCGACTTGGCGACAACGACGTCAACCCCTACTACCTCGAGGACCTGAAGCACCGCGTTTCGGTGGCCCGGGTCGAAGGCAAGCTCTATGCCTTCGATGATCTCTACGAAGGGTATCCGCTCTCAGGCGGGTTGCTGACCGGCACCACGTTGATGTCCCAGTTCGACGGATCGCAATTCGATCTGCCCACCGGCGCCGTGCTGCGCGGCCCGGCCACAGAGGCGCTCGACATCTACGAGGTGCGGGAACAGGACGGCGAGATCCAGGTCCGGATCTGACGAGATGCTGCAAGAGCTGATCGATCCCTTCGCGCGCATCTGGAGCGACATCACCAGCGGCCGGCATGCGCCGTTGTCCTTTCGCTTCGTCCTCCAGCCGGCGGTCGCGGCCTTTTTCGCCTGGCGCGCCGGCAGGGACGACGCGCGAAATGGCCGGCCGCCCTTTTTCTGGGCCCTCTTCAAGGACCACCCGCATTGGCGCGAGCATGCACGAGAAGGCTGGACGCACATCGGCAAGGTCTTCATCGTCGCGATGGTGATGGACGGGGTCTACCAGTTCATCCAGGTGCGCTGGTTCTATCCATTCGAGGCCCTGATGGTGGCGGTGATCCTGGCCGTGCTGCCCTATCTGGTGTGCCGCGGCCTCGTCAATCGAGCGCTGCGCGGCCTGCAGCCGCACGACCCACTGTGAGGGCCTTGCATCGAGGCGAGCTGCTCAGATGACATCGCACTGGATTCGTTTCATCTACCACTGGAGTCCGACCATGACGAAGAATCTCTTCTCCCGAATTGCCGTGATCCTGGCAGCCGTGGTGCTCGCAGCCTGCGCGGCACCCGGCGGGCCGCCCGACATGACGATTCGACAAGGGAAGATCGAGCAGATCGCACCGACGACCATTCCCACTTCGCAGCACACCGGGGTCGGCGCCGTCCTCGGCGGTCTCGCGGGCGTGGGCATCGGCAGCCTGATTGGTGGCGGAACCGGCCGCGATGTCGCGATGGTGGTGGGTGCCATCGGTGGCTCGGTCGCAGGCGCCAAGGTCGCGCAGCACTACGACACGCCGCTGCAAGGCCAGCAGATCTTCGTTCGCACCAACTCCGGCGTGCTGGTGGAGGTAACCCAGCCCGTCACGCCGGGCCTGCGCGTGGGACAACTGGTCTTCATCCAGGGCAACGGGGAAGACGCTCGAGTGGTTCCGCAATAAGACGGTCCGATCCCCCACGTACGTGAGCACGTGGCCACCGGGATGGACCGATCTGCGCTGCAGGCGGAGAATTCACCTGCTTTGGCGATCTCCGCATCACCTTTCGGGCCCCTGCATGGCAACACCCCTCCCTGCACCTCCGGCACCAACCGCCGTGGCGCCTGCCGTGTCGACAAAGCCGCCCCTGGACTCCGCGACGGTCGTCGCGACCCGGGTGGCCAGCATGCAGAGGAAGGACATGTCCCGGCTCGTGCTGGGCCTGGTCAGGCCCTACAGCGGCTGGCTGGTCGTCGTCCTGGCCGCGATGCTGGTCGAAGTGCTCATGAGCCTGGCCGCGCCCTGGCCGCTCAAGCTGGTGCTCGACGACGCGCTGGCCAACCACCATCTGCCGCCGTGGCTCGAATGGGCGCACCAGATGGGCATCGGCCGCCACACGCTCGGCGTGGCCCTCTTCGCCGGCATCGCGACGCTGGCGATCGCCGTCATCGCGGGCATCGCGACCTACATCGACAACTACTACACCACCAGCATCGGTCAGTATGTGGCCAACGACTTGCGCCTGCGCATCTACGAGCACCTGCACCGGCTGTCGCTGGCCTACTACGACAGCGCAAAGACCGGCACCCTGATGTCCACCATCACCAGCGACGTTTCCACGGTGCAGAACTTCGCCTCCTCGTCGACGCTGGGCATCATCGTGGACATCGTCACGATCGTCTTCATGCTCGGCCTGATGATCTGGCTGGACTGGGACTTCACGCTGATCGCGGTCGCGGTCATGCCCTTTCTGCTGCTGTTCGTGTTCCGCTTCAAGAAGGCGGTGAAGGAGGTCACCCGCGACGTGCGCGCCAAGCAGAGCGAGATCGTCGCCGTCGTCCAGGAGGGCCTGGGCCAGGTGCGCGCGGTCAAGGCCTTCGGCCGCCAGGACCTGGAGGTTGCCCACATGCAGCAGGCCAGCCGGGCCAGCACGCAGGCGGCCCTGCGGGCCCGGCGCATCAAGTCGCTGCTCTCTCCGGTGGTGGCGATCGTGGTGGCGCTGTGCACCGGCATCGTGCTGTGGAAAGGCACCGCGCTGATCGTTGCCGGCGCCATGACCGCCGGCGCGCTGACCGTCTACCTGGCCTATCTCAACAAGTTCTTCAATCCGGTGAAGGATCTGGCCAGCATGGCCAGCACGATCGCCCAGACAACGGTGGCGCTGGAGCGCATCCAGAAGATTCTCGGCGCCGACGACATCATCCACGAGCACCCCGCCGCCTCCGATCCGGGCCGGGCCAAGGGCGAAATCAGCTTCGAGCATGTCGCCTTCGGCTATGGCGGCGACGAAGCGCCAGTGCTGCGCGACGTGTCGTTCAACATCCAGCCCGGGCAGGTGGTGGGCATCGTCGGGCCGACCGGCAGCGGCAAGTCGACCGTGGTCAGCCTGATGCCGCGCTTTTATGACCCAAGCGCCGGCCGGGTGCTGATCGACGGTGTCGACATCAGCCTGCAGAAGTTGAGCGCCCTGCGCGCACAGATCGGCTTCGTGCTGCAGGAGACGGTGCTGTTCCGCGGCACCATCGGCGAGAACATCGCCTACGGCAAGCCGGGCGCGACCCCGGACGAGATCATCGCCGCCGCCGAACTCGCCAATGCCGACGAGTTCATCAGCCGCATGCCGCATGGCTACGACTCGATGGTCGGCGAGCGCGGCGACACGCTCTCGGGTGGCCAGCGGCAGCGCATCGGCATCGCCCGGGCGGTGATCCGGAACAGCCCGATCATGATCCTGGACGAACCCACGGCCGCCCTGGACACCGAATCCGAGCGCCTGGTGATCGAGGGCTTGACGCGGCTGATGCACGGGCGCACTGTGATCATGATCGCGCACCGCCTGAGCACCATCCGCGATGCCGACAAGATCATCGTGCTGAAGGATGGCGTGGTGGTCGAGGAAGGCACGAACGACGAATTGATCGCGCTGGGCGGCGTCTACGCCGAGCTGCACGCGATCCAGTACGAAACCCCGTCCGCAGCCGCGGTTGTACCTGCCTGAATCGAACCCTGGCCATGACGCACCGACTCATCGTCCTGCCCGACGACACCGCCAAGCCCATCCTGGATGCCATCCACGCCGCCAAGGTG
>DASXKG010000497.1:0-1746 GCA_036496965.1 Variovorax sp. | reverse complement strand
GCGGAACAGCTCGATCATGAATTCGGGCGCCGAGCGCGACAGGATGATCGGCGCGCCGCGCAGCGTCAGGTCGACCTCCATGATCATGGCCCGCACGCGGTCGCCGTTGCGCAGGTTCTCCTTGGCGATCATCTCGCTGCGACGCAGGCGCCCTTCGACCCGGCCCGCCTCCACGATGATGTCGCCCTTGTCCAGGCGCTTGACGGTGCCGGTGAAGATCCTCTCGCCGCGCGACATGAAGTCGTTGAGCAGCATCTCGCGCTCGGCGTCGCGGATCTTTTGCAGGATGACCTGCTTGGCAGCCATGGCGCCGATGCGGCCGATGGGCACCGAATCCACCGCTTCCTCGATGTACTCGTCGAGCTCGATGTCGGGCATCTCTTCCTTGGCTTCGAAGAGCAGGATTTCCTGGTCGGGCAGCTGCAGGCCGGCCTCGTCGGGCACCACGTGCCAGCGGCGGAAGGTCTCGTAGTCGCCGCTGTCGCGGTCCACGGCGACGCGAATGTCCACATCGCCCTGGTAGAGCTTCTTGGTGGCTTGCGCCAAGGCAGACTCGACCGCGCCGAAGACCACGTCACGTTCGACGTTCTTCTCGCGCGAGATCGCATCCACCAACATCAACATTTCGCGATTCATGCCACCACTCTCCTCGTTCAGTCCGACACCGACGTGTCAGGTTTGGGCCTGCGCCCATTGAAATCCACTATCGGGGCCAGCCGCGCCTCGCGCAGCTCGTCCAGAGAAAAACCCAGCGCCTGCAGGGCTGCCGGAGCGCGCTTCTTGCTTATTTTCTGACCAGGCTTCGGCGCCGGTTTGCCTTCGAGCTCCTGGCTCCAGACGATCTGCCATCCGACCCGGCCATCGGCTGCCGCGACCCGCTCCAGCGTGCCGCGAAACTTCTTGCGGTTGGCCGCCACCTGCCCGAGCGCCGCCGCACCCATGGGCGCCTTCAGCGTGATGTCGACCACCTCGCCGGCAAAACGCTCGAAATCCCGCTCGTGACGCAACGGCCGGTCGATGCCGGGCGATGACACCTCCAGGCGCTTGTACTCGGCGCCATCGACCTCGAGCGCGAACTGCAGCTGGCGGGTGACCTTCTCGCAGTCCTCGACGGTCACGAAGGGCGGCGGCGCTCCCGCGCCCGCACTAGCAGAATTGGGGCCAGTCCAGGGCAAATCAATCGTGACGCGCAGCAATCCCCCGGCCGAGCGTTCGATCTCGACCAGGTCGTAGCCGAGTCCGGCCACGGTTTGTTCCACTGTCTGCTGCAATGCCACGTGTCTGTTTGCGCCTTTTGGTGTGCCCTGTCCCGATGTCCCGGTGCGCCGCTGCGCCCTGCCCCGGGCGAGACGGCATCGAGAATGCTTCGACCAATAAAAAACGGGCGGTTGGTACCCGCCCGTTCGGTCGTGAGCCTGCAATTATATGCCAAACGTGTCGGGAAGACGCGCTTTGCGCGCCCGGGAACGCCACCAGACACCCACAAAAAGCAGGCCGCCCAGCATCAGCAGCGCCGCTGCGGCCAGAAGCGGCAGCGCGAAGGAGCCGGTATGCTGGGCCAGGGGCGCCGCGAACAGCGGCCCCAGGATCTGGCCGACGCCGTACGAGGCCGTGGCATAACCGATCAGGGCCGCCGCGGCATTGCCGCGCAACCGGCGCGCATCCCGCATTGCAAACAGGGTGATGGCCGTGAATGGCAGGCCGAGCAGCGCGCTGGCCAGCACGAAACCCGCCACGGTCGGCCAG
>DASXKG010000496.1:0-16446 GCA_036496965.1 Variovorax sp. | reverse complement strand
CCAGCGCCGCGAGCCTGGGGAAAGCGCCATCGGCGCACAGCGGTGGCGGATCGTGCTGTCGTCGCCGGGCGGCTTGCCGATCTGGGTCATGGCACCAGTATGAGGGCCGCACCAGATTGCCGTCATCCGAATCTCGGTTCTCGCAGCGCTGGCACGAGGCGATGAGGACCTCGTGCTAGATTGCGCAGCGGGGAGTTTCCCGCGACCGGTCGCCGGCCGCCGCACGAAAAGAGGATCGGAATGGGCTCTTGGCTCGCCAGGATGCTGAAGCGCGCCGCGCTCGTCATCGGCATCGTTTTCATCACGGTGCTCGGCGTGCGCACCTACCAGGTGCAGCGCGGCCCTTCGCTGCAGCTCTGGCACACCTACGTTCCGCACGAGCTCTCCGCCGACGAGATCGCCAAGGCCGACTGGCCAGCGTACCTGGCGGCGGAAGACAAGGTCTTCGACGAGGTGCGCAAAGAAGTCACCGAGCAGCTGCCGCGCGCTGCCCGCACCCCCTCGAACCGCTACTTCGAAGGCAGCCGGATCTACCCCGGGCATTTCAAGCAGGACTGGAACCGCTCCTACACCATCGATCCGGAGGGACCGGCCAAGGGGGCGGTGGTGCTGCTGCACGGCCTGACCGATTCGCCCTACAGCCTGCGCCACGTGGCGGCCATCTACCATGCTCGCGGCTATGTCGTGGTGGCCATCCGCCTGCCCGGCCACGGCACCGTGCCCGGCGGCCTGACCCGCGTCCAGTGGCAGGACTGGGCGCAGGCGACCCGCCTGGCGGTGCGCGAGGCACGCCGGCGCGCGCCGGCGCCGCTGCCGCTGCACATCGTCGGCTTCTCCAACGGCGGCGCGCTGGCCATGAACTACGCGCTGGATGCCATCGATGCCGATGACCTCGCCCGGCCCGACCGCATCGTGCTGATCGCGCCGATGATCGGCATCACCGAGATGTCGCGCTTCGCCGGCGTGTTCGGCTGGCCGGCGATCTTCCCGGCATTTGCCAAGGCGGCCTGGCTGGGGATCGTTCCGGAATTCAATCCCTTCAAGTACAACTCGTTCCCGATCAACGGCGCGCGCCAGTCGTCCCTGCTCACGCGCGACCTGCAAGCCCACATCGCGCGCGAGGAAAGCGCCGGCCGGCTCGACAAGCTGCCGCCCATCCTCACCTTCCAGTCGCTGATCGACTTCACCGTCAGCACCCGCGCCATCGTGACCAGCCTCTATGCGCGGCTGCCCGCCGGCGACAATGAACTGGTGCTGTTCGACCTGAACCGCAGCGCGAAATTCGGCCCCTTGCTGCGCACCGGCAACGACCTGCGCCCGGAGCGCATGTTCCCGCCGGCGCCGCGCCGTTTCCGCGCGACCCTGATCACCAATGCCAGCCCCGACAGCAGCGAAGTGGTCGAGCAGGTCACGCAGGCCGGCTCGAAGACCACCGAAACCCGTCCGATCGGGCTGGAGTTTCCGAGCGAGGTGTTCTCGCTGTCGCACCTGGCGCTGCCCTTCCCGCTGAGCGATCCGCTCTACGGCCTCAGGCCGGACAAGAGTGATGACTTCGGGGTCAACCTCGGCGCGGTGGCCGTGCGCGGCGAGCGCGGCGGCTTGGTGGTGAGCCTGGACGCACTGACCCGGTTGACCTCGAACCCCTTCTTTGCCTACATGGCCGAGCGCATCGAGGAAAACATCCCGAAGTGAAGGCCCCCAGCAGGCGCCGGCTAGAAGTCGGCGTAGCCGGTGGTGCCGTAGCCGGTGAGCGGGCCGCTCTGGTGCTCCTCCGCACGGCTGGTCGAGAACAGGAACGTCGCCCCTGCCAGCAGCGCCAAGGCGACCAGCAGCCAGAAGCCGAACAGGTAGACCAGCCCGATCGGCACTGCGACGATGAGGACGAGCAGCAGGGTTCTGAACATGAGGCCAGTTTGCATCAGCCGCGGCGCGCGCGCTGTGACGGAATCCACGAAGTGCAAGCCAATGCGGCGCCCCGCCTCAGCCGTGCGGCGCCTCCGGCCGCCGCGTGCGCAGCGTGCTGAACACCGCCGCCACCCCGGCGAAGCAGGCGGCAAGGCCCAGCGCCACGACCTGGCCCTTGCCGTCGTGCGAACCCCAGACGCTGAAGATCCCGGCCAGCAGCACCGCGCCCAGCGTCTGGCCAGTCAGCCGCGCGGTGCCCAGCATGCCGCTGGCGGCACCGCTGCGATGGGCCGGCGGCGTGGTCACGATGGTGTGGTTGTTGGGCGACTGGAACAGGCCGAAGCCGGCGCCGCACAGCACCATGCGCCAGACGATGTCGGCATTGCTCGGCTGCGCCGGCAGCGCGGCGAGCAGGACCAGCCCGAGCGCCAGCAATCCGAGCCCGATGCCGCCGAGCAAGCCGTCCGGGTAGCGGCCGATCAGCCGGCCGGCGATCGGCGCCATGACCACGATCGCCAGCGGCCAGGCGGTGATCAGCAGGCCGGCCTCGAAAGGCGAGCGGCCGTAGGCCTCCAGCAGCAGGAAGGGCAGCGCGATGAAGGACAGCATCTGGGCGCAGAAGGCGCTCACCGAGGTCCCCATGGACAGCGCGAACACCGGGATGCGCAACAGGTCGACCGGAAAGAGCGGCAGCGCCAGCTTCAATTGGCGCCGGATGAAGATGAAGCCCAGCGCCACACCGGCCAGCAGCATCGCCCAGGCCAGCGGGCTGCCGGTGCCGGGGCCGCCCTCGCCGCCTGCACCCAGCCGGTCGGCGCCGACGAAGACCAGCGAGAACATCAGGATGTTGAGCGCCACGTCGACCGGCGAGAAGCGCAGCGTGCTTTCCTTCACTTCGTTGAACGGCAGCGCGCGCCGGCCCAGCAGCAGCACCAGCGCGCCCAGCGGCAGGTTGATCGCGAACAGCCAGGGCCAGGAAGCGACCGACAGCACGGCAGCCGCCAGCGTCGGGCCTGCCACCGAGGCCGTCGCGACCACGATCGAGTTGATCGCCAGGCCACGCCCGAGCTGCCTTTTCGGGTAGATCAGGCGCAGCAACGCCGAATTGACGCTCATCAGGCCTGCGGCGCCCAGGCCTTGCAGCGCGCGGGCGAAGATCAGCATGGCCAGCGAAGTCGACAGCGCCGCCATCGCCGAAGCCGCCACGAACAGCATCATCCCGACCAGGTAGACGCGCCGAAAGCCCACCCGGTCGCCCAGCGAGGCCAGCGGCAGCAGCATCACCAGGACCGCGATCTGGTAGGCATTGACCACCCAGATCGATTCGGCCGCGTTGGCCTGCAGTTGGCGCGCGATCCCCGGCAGAGCCAGGTTGACGATGGTGCCGTCCAGCACCGCGACGGCGATGCCGAGGATGACCACCACCATGGCATGCCAGCGCTGCGGCGTCGGCAGGCCGTCGCGCACGAAGTGCGCGGCAGTATTGGATGAGGCGGTCACGGTGGACATTTCACGATTGTCGCCAAGGTGGCGATGCACCTTCGAAAGCGCGCGCTCGGCGGGTGTGCTAGGCGTGCCAGGGTCAGAACAAGGGCGCCGTATCGCTTGGCGGCCGCGCCCCTTCGATGGCCAGCATGCGCAGCTTGGCAGCGGCGCCGCCATGGGCCGAGAAACCGCCCCATTTGCCGCCTGCCGCGAGCACCCGGTGGCAAGGCACCACCGGCGCGAAAGGATTGAGGCCAAGCGCCTGGCCGACCGCGCGCGCCAGGGTCTTGTCGCCCAGTTCGGTGGCGATCTCGCCGTAGGTGCGTGTCTGGCCGGGCGGGATGCGCCGCGCGATGGCGTAGACGCGCCGGCGGAACTCGTCGACGCCTTCGAGGTCGAGCGCGATCTCCGCCAGGTCGCGCGCTTCGCCCTGCAGCAAGGCCCGGATGCCGGCCATGGCGGCTCGCACCTCGGCCGTGCCCTCGGCCTCGGGCCAGCCCGGGAAGCGCCGCTGCATCCGCGTTCGCGTGGCGCCCGCGTCGCCTTCGGGCAATTGCACGCCGGCAATGCCGCGCGCGCCCCAGGCGATGGCGCAGGCGCCGATGGCGGTGTCGAAGAGCGCGAAGCCGGTGTCCGCCATGGGAGCTCCTCAGCCGGCCGCGCAAACCGGTTGCTTGCCGGCCTGCTGCGCCGACACGCTGGCGGCGATGGCATCGGCCAGCCGGGACGTGAGGTGGCGCGCGCCTTGCGCCAATGCATCCACGCCGGTGGCCACCGGTTCCGACAGCGACAGCTGGCAGGCGGCCACCGGACCTTCGTCGGTGCGGCGCAAGGTCCAGCTGAAGGCCGCATCCACGCGGCTGTCCACCACGGCGTCGAACTGGAGCAGCTGCACCGCCACGCGGACGGCTGGCCGGCCCTGCGCGCGCCCTGCCCGCGAGATGTCCACGGCGCCCAGGCGGTTGGCAATGCCGCTGGCCAGTGCGTCATGCAATTCGCTTTCGAAGGAGGAAGCCCAGAGCCGTTCCTCGAGGATGCTCACCTGCGCGCCGCCCGCGGAATCCTTGGCGCGCACCACCATCTCCGGCCGGGCGAAGCGCTCGGGCATGGCCACCGGCGCGAGCTCGATGAACAGCGGCGCCGCCGCCACGGGCCGCGCCGGCTGCGTCGCCTCGGCCAGGCTGTAGTAGCGCGTCGGTGCCGTACTGCAAGCGGCCGCCAGCAAGGCGCCGGCGAGCGCGCCGATGGGTGCGATCGAGGCCCATCGCGAGGGGTGGTAGCGGGTCATTTCTTGTTGTCCTCCGGCTTGCCGCGGATCAGCGATTCGGGGTGGCGCTCCAGGTAGTCGGTCAGCACGCGCAAGGAGGCCGCCGCGCGCGTCACCTCCTGCAGCGTCTGGCGCATGTCCTGCTGCAGCGGCGAATCGTCGGAAATGGTCTTCTGGGCCGAGTCGAGCGTGCGGCGCACGTCCTTCATGGCGGCCGTCATCTGGGGCGTCAGGTCGTTGTGCAGGCTGGTTGCGAGCTGTTCGGCGCTCGACAAGGTCTTGTTCAGCGTGCCCAGGGTGCGCCTCAGGTCGGCGCTGATCTCGTCGAAGGGCACCTTGTCGAGCTTGCGCGCGATGTCCGACACCTGCGACTGCAGCTCGTCCAGGCTGTTCGGCACCGTCGGCATCTCCAGCGGCGCGCGGGCCGTGTCCAGCTTGACCGGCTTGGCATTGGGAAAGAAGTCGACCGCCACGAACACCTGCCCGGTCAGCAGGCTGCCGGTGCGCAACTGGGCGCGCAGGCCCTTGCCGACCAGGTATTCCAGGCGCTCGAGCGGCGAGTAGCGCGATTCGCCGGTTGCGCCGGCGACCCTGCTCCGCAGCCGGTCGGGATAGATCTGGACCAGCACGGGCATCCTGAATTCACGCTCGCCGCGATCGAACTCGACACCGATCGACTTGACCTCGCCGATCACCACGCCGCGGAAGTCGACCGGCGCGCCCGGCGAAAGGCCGCGCAGCGACTGGTTGAAATACATCAGCAGCGTCTGCGAGGGACCGTCCGGCTCCTTCATGGCCGTGACCTCGTTCTGGGCCAGCTCGAAGGCCGCGTCCTCCTGCGCCACCGGTCCGCGCTCCTCCTCGGGCGCCTGGAAGGCGATACCGCCGAGCAGCACCGTGACCAGCGACTGGGTGCGCACCTTCAGCCCGCTGGCGCTGAGTTCGACGTCGAAGCCGCTGGCGTGCCAGAAGCGCGTGTTCACGCCGACGAACTTGTCGTAGGGCGCATTGACGAACACGCGCAGCGTCACGCCGCGGCCGTCCGGGTCGAGCTCGTAGGCCGCCAGCTTCCCGACCTTCACGCGCCGGTAGTACACCGGCGAGCCGATGTCCAGCGAGCCGATGTCGCGCGCGTGCAGCAGGAACTGCCGACCCGAGGCATCGCGGGTGACGATCGGAGGCACCTCCAGGCCGACGAACTCGCCCGCGGTGTCCTCCGAAGTGCCGGCATCCGCCTCGATGAAGGCACCGGACAGCAGCGTGCCCAGACCCGAAATGCCGCTGGTGTCCAGACGCGGCCGCACGACCCAGAAGCGCGTGTCCTCGGCGGTGAAGCCCTCGGCTTCCTTCTTGAGTTGCACCGCCACGCGCACATTCGAGCGATCGTGCGCGAGCCGGATGCTTTGCACGATGCCGATCTGCACGTCCTTGTAGCGCACCGGGGTCTTGCCCGCCTCCAGCCCCTCGGCGGTCTTGAAGATCAGCACGATCGAGGGGCCGCGGTCGATCAGGATGCGCGCAATCAGCGCGATGCCGATCAGCGCTGCGACGATCGGTATCACCCAGATCAGCGAGGGCAACCAGTTGCGCCGTCGGGTGACCATCGGCGCGCCGGGCGGCAGGATCGCAGGTGGCGCGGCCGCAGATGGATCGTCTTGTTCACTCATCGAGAGCTTCTTTCATGGCCTGATGGCGCTATTGTTGACCAGCTCGGCTGCTGCCAGCCCGCCGGCCCGATTCAATGCGCCGCCGGAACACGGGCCGGCCCGGCAAAATCCAGCAGAATCCAGGCTCCTTTCACCGAGGGTCCATGCGATGTCGTTCGAGCTGATCCAGGTTCTGCTCCTGCTGGTCGCCGCGATCGCCATGTTCGTGATCGGCCAGCCGCGACTCGACGCGGTGGCGCTGATCATGATCGTGCTGCTGCCTTTCACGGGCGTGATCGACATGAACGAGGCGCTGGCGGGTTTCGCCGATCCGAACATCGTGCTGGTGGCCGCCCTGTTCGTGCTGGGCGAGGGGCTGGTGCGCACCGGGGTCGCGCAGCTGGTGGGCGACTGGCTGGTGGCCCGCGGCGGCAGCAGCCAGTCGCGCCTGATCGTGCTGCTGATGGGATCGGTCGGGCTGATGGGTTCCTTCATGAGTTCCACGGCGGTGGTGGCCATCTTCATCCCGATCGTGCTGCGCATCTCGCAGCGCACCGGGCTCGCCTCCAGCCAGTTGCTGATGCCCATGAGCATGGCGGGACTCATCAGCGGCATGATGACCCTGGTGGCGACCACGCCGAACCTGGTGGTCAACAGCGAACTGATGCGCCATGGCGCCGGGGGCTTCAGCTTCTTCAGCTTCACGCCGATCGGCGTGCCGGTCCTGCTCTGCGGGATGGCCTACATGCTGGTGGCTCGGCGCTGGCTGCCCAGCGAAAGCGCGTCGTCCGCGGCGGGACAGCCGACGCTGAAGGACTGGGTCGAGCAGTACAAGCTGCACGACCGCGCCTTCCGCCTCAGCGTGGAGCCGCGCTCGCCGCTGGTCGGCAAGACGCTGAGCCACCTGGGACTGGGCGACGACGCCGATGCCGAAGTCATCGCGCTGGAACGCCAGCACACGCTGCGCAGGGAGGTGCTGCGCACCGGCGCCGACACCGAGGTGCGCGGTGGCGACATCCTGCTGCTCGACGTCGAGTCGAAGTCCTTCGACGTCGCGCGCCTGTGCGAGCGCTTCGCGCTGCGCATGCTGCCGATCTCCGGTGCCTATTTCACGGACCAGTCGCGCGACGTGGGCATGGCCGAGGCCATCATCCCCGTCGATTCCACATTGATCGGCACCACCGGCGAGGAATCGCGCCTGCTGGCCCAGCACGGCCTGACGGTCGTCGGCCTGCGCCGCGGCCGCGTCACGCACGAACACGGCCTGGAGAATGCGCGCCTGAAGGTCGGGGACACACTGCTGCTGGTGGGACCCTGGCAGGCCATCCGCGCGCTGCAGTCCGACGGACACGACCTGATCGGCCTCAGCCTGCCGCTCGAGGGCAGGGCGCTGGTCCCGGCGCCGCGGCGCGCGCCGCATGCGGTGTTGTGCCTGCTGCTGGTGATCGCACTGATGCTGTCGGGCGTGATGCCGAACGTGCAGGCGGCCATCATCGGTTGCCTCTTGATGGGCCTCCTTCGCTGCATCGACCTGGACAGCGCCTATCGCGCGATCCACTGGCGCAGCCTGGTGCTGATCGTCGGCATGCTGCCCTTCTCGCTGGCACTGCAGCGCACCGGCGGCATCGACCTGGCGGCCGACGGGCTGCTGGCGCTGGTGGGCGACCATGGCGTGCGCCCGGTGCTGGCCTGCCTGTTCGTCCTCACGGCACTGATCGGGCTGGTGGTGTCGAACACCGCGACCGCGGTGCTGATGGCGCCGGTGGCGCTGGCGCTGGCCAAGCACCTGGGCGCCTCGCCCTATCCCTTCGCGATGATGGTGGCGCTGGCGGCCTCGGCCGCCTTCAACACGCCGATCTCGTCGCCGGTCAACACCCTGGTCAGCACGGCGGGCAACTACAGCTTCGGCGACTTCGTGAAGCTCGGGCTGCCGATGACGCTGATCGTGCTGGTCGTGGCACTTTTGCTGGTGCCCTGGCTGCTGCCTCCTTGAGGCGGCAGCCGGATCAGGCGTTGGAACGCAGCTGCGCGCGCAGGTTGGCGCCGATTTCCGGCCGCTCGAGGAAGGGATCGGCCGGGTTGGTGACCGACACGATGTTCTCCATCCGGCTCCTGACATTGCCCAGCGCCTTGGGATGGCTGAACACGTAGAACTGGTTGGCGCTGATCGCCTCGAAGACCTTGTGCGCCACCTCGGCCGCCGTGACCTTGCCGCTGCTGACGGCCTTGTTGCTCATCGCCTGGCCGATCAGCTGGCTCTTGGTGAGCTGGCCGGCGGCCAGTGCGCCCGGCCGGTTGCGATCGCTCTGGGTGATGCCGGTGGGCACGAAATAAGGGCACAGCAGGCTGGCGCCCACCTGGTCGGTGACCAGCTTCAGGTCCTGGTAGAGGGTCTCGGTCAGGCTCACCACCGCGGCCTTCGCGGTGTTGTAGATGCCCATGTTGGGCGGCGTCAGCAGCCCGGCCATGCTGGAGGTGTTGACGATGTGGCCGCGCCAGGCCGGGTCCTTGGCGGCCGCCTCCAGCATCATCGGCGTGAACAGGCGCACGCCGTGGATCACGCCCCAGAGGTCCACGCCGAGCACCCACTCCCAATCGGCCAGGCTGTTTTCCCAGACCAGGCCGCCGGCACCGACACCGGCGTTGTTGAACACGAAGTTCGGCGCGCCGAATCGCGCCTGCACGGCCTTGGCGAGCGCCTCCATCTGGGCGGCGTCGGCGACGTCGACCTTGCGCGCCAGCACCGGCGCGCCGGCGGCCTCCATCTCGGCCTGGGCGCGGTCGAGCGCATCCTGCTGCACGTCGACCAGCACCAGGTTCATGCCGCGCGCGGCGCCGATGCGCGCGCATTCGAGGCCGAAGCCCGAGCCTGCGCCCGTGAGAACGGCGGTAGTGCCCTTGAAGTCCTGAATCATGTGTGTGTCCTTGGGTCTGTGGTTCTGGTCTTGGAATGCCCGCGGCCTCAGGGCGCGACGGCCCGCAGCACGTAGCCGACGCGCGGGAAATGCACATGCACGGTGCCCGCGCGCGGATCGCTGCGGCGCAGCGTGTAGTGGGTGCGGGTGGCGGCGATCAGCTCGCCTTCGGTGGCTTCGGGCCCGAAGCTTTCGGCGGTGATCGTGACGCGCGAACCGAGCGCAATGCCGTGTTCGTCCTGGAAGGTGCTGTCGGCCAGCAGCGTGTGCGGGGTCGAGGCCGCAGCCACGGCGATGGCGCGCTCGGCATCGAATGTGTCCATGGTGCCGTGGCCGATGGCGGCCATGCGGTCCATCCAGTCGAGCACCGCTGGCGTGAGCTGCAAGATGCCGGCCATCGACGGCGTGCGCTTGCGGGTGAACCACAGCGGGTGGTAGCAGGCGAAGTCGGCCGCCGTCGGAAAGGCGCCGAGCAGGTAGTCGGTGTCGTCCAGCATGTCCGACAGGCGGCGCAGGTAGGACTTGTAGGCGGCCGCGGCATCGGCCGGCCGCAGGCGCACCATCGAACCGCTCATCGCCTTGCGGTCGTCGGTGAAGGCCTTGGCGACCTCGGGCGGCGCCTTGCCGAACAGGTCGGCCGCTCCCTTCGGGCTGAAGCTGTAGGCCATGGCGGCCCAGAAGAGCGTGCTGTCCGCCCATTGCGCCACCAGGCGGGCCAGGCCCTTGCCCGGTTCGGGGTAGATCGAGGGCATCGGCGACAGGTGCTCGAGCACGTCGCAGACCAGCGCCGTGTCGCAGTAGACGTCGGCGCCGATCTGCAGCACCGGTGTGCGTCGATAGCCCCCCGTCAGCGCCACCAGATCGGGCTTGGGTGCGATCTGCGGAATGATCACCGACTTCCAGGCCAGCTTCTTGTAGCCGAGGATCAAGCGCAGCTTTTCGGAGAAGGGCGAGGTGGCGTAGTGGTGAAGTATCAGGTCTGCCATGGGCTTCCTTCCAGCAAGCGTCGTCATCACCGGGGCCGGGCGCGTTCGATGATGGCATCGAAGTCGATCCCGCCGCCCAGGGTACCGAAAGCATGGCCCCAGTCGCCGCCGAGGCGCGAAGCGCAAAAGGCGCCCGCCACCGCTGCCGGCGCGGTGCGCACCAGCAAGGCGCCCTGCACCGCCAGCGCCACGTCCTGGGCCAGCCGGCGCGCCTCGGCTTCGCTCGCCATGGCCTCGATGCGCGCGGGCAGCGCATCGGCGAGCCGATCGAGCGCTGCGTCGGCGCCGCGGGCGGGCGCCAGTTCGTGCGCCAGCGCGGCGATCGCATCGCCCTTGCGCAGCCCGCGCAGCAGGTCGAGCGCCATGATGTTGCCGGCGCCTTCCCAGATCGAATTGAGCGGCATCTCGCGGTAGACACGCGCCATCACGCCTTCGCCGCCCTCTTCCACATAGCCGTTGCCGCCGAGGCATTCCATGGCCTCCTGCGCGAAGTGGCTGCCTCGCTTGCAGATCCAGAACTTGGCGACCGGCGTCAAGAGGCGCGCCATCAGCTGTTCATGGGCATCGCCGGCGCGATCGAAGGCGCGCGCCAGGCGCATGGCCAGCGCAGTGGCCGCCTCGCTCTCGAGCGCCAGGTCGGCCAGCACGTTCTTCATCAGCGGCTGCTCGACCAGCGCCTTGCCGAAGGCCTGGCGCTGGGTGGTGTGGTTGAGCGCCAGGCTGAGGGCCTGGCGCATCAGGCCGCTGGTGCCGAGGGCGCAGTCGAGCCGGGTCATCGTGCCCATCTCGAGGATCTGCGGCACGCCGCGGCCCTCCTCGCCCACCAGCCAGGCACTGGCGCCGTGGAACTCGACTTCCGAGCTGGCATTGGCCTTGTTGCCGAGCTTGTCCTTCAGTCGCTGGATGTGGATGGCGTTGCGGCTGCCGTCGGGCAGCACGCGCGGCAGGAAGAAGCAGGACAGGCCGGCCGGCGCCTGTGCCAGCACCAGGAAGGCATCGCACATCGGCGCCGAGAAGAACCACTTGTGGCCAGTGATCTCGTAGCGCTCGCCCCAGCCGTCGCTGCCGGCATGGCGGGCGCGGGTGGTGTTGGCGCGCACGTCCGAGCCGCCCTGCTTCTCGGTCATGCCCATGCCCATGGTGACGCCGGGCTTGTCGCGCCAGGGCTTCAGGGCCGGGTCGTAGCCAAGGCTCGCCAGCTTCGGGCCCCAATCGGCGAAGACCGCCGCATTGCCGCGCAGCGCGGGCGTCACGGCATAGCTCATCGAAATGGGACACAGCATCGAGGGCTCGAGCTCGGTGAAGAGCATGAAGCCGGCCGCGCGCTGCACATGCGGGGAGGCGAGCGCCGACGGGCCGCCCCTAGGGGCGAGGGCCCCCTTGGGGGGCAGCGCAGCGGGCTTGCCCGCAAGCGTGGGGGCCTCCAGTGCTCCGGCCCATGGCGTTCCGTGCAGGCCGGCGCCCACAGCCGCGGACATCAGCGCGTGATAGCTGGGGTGGAACTCGACCTCGTCGATACGCCGGCCGAAGCGGTCGTGCGTGTGAAGCACCGGGGTGATGGTGTTGGCGAGCCGGGCATGGGTCTGCATCTCGGCGCTGCCGAGCACGGCGCCCAGCCGGGCGAGCGATTCCAATTCCAGCTGCGGCGCGTTGAACTTCAGCGCGTCGCGCAGGGGGCGGTTGGTGTCGAACAGGTTGTAGCCGACCAGCGGCGCCGGCTGGTTGAAGACCTCGTGCGTGCTTTCCATCGCCCCTCCCCGCTCCGCCTCAGATGAGCTTGACCAGTTGCTTGCCGAAGTTCCTGCCCTTCAGCAGCCCGAGGAAGGCCTCGGGCGCCGATTCGATGCCCTGGGCGATCGACTCGCGCGGGCGCAGCTTGCCGCCGGCCACCAGCGCGCCCAGCTCGGCCAGGGCCTCGGGCCAGATTTCCATGTGCTCGCTGACGATGAAGCCCTCGAGCTTGAGCCGGTTCACCAGCAGCAGCCCCGGGTTGGCCAGCGGCAGCGGCTGGCCGTCGTAGCCGGCGATCATGCCGCACAGGGCAATGCGCGCGAAGGCATTGGTACGCAGCAGCACCGCGTCGAAGATGTAGCCGCCGACGTTCTCGAAGTAGCCGTCGATGCCGTTCGGGCAGGCATCCTTGAGCGCCTTGCTCATGGTCTTGACGTCCGGATGCTGGCGGTAGTCGATGCAGGCGTCGAAGCCCAGTTCATCGGTCACGTACTTGCACTTGTCCGCGCCGCCCGCGATACCCACCACGCGGCAGCCGCGCGCCTTGGCGAGTGCGCCGAAGGCGCTGCCCACGGCGCCGCTGGCCGCGGTGATGACCAGCGTCTCGCCGGCCTTCGGGGCGATGATCTTCACCAGTCCGTACCAGGCGGTCACGCCGGGCATGCCCACGGCGCCGAGGTAGTGCGACAGCGGCACCTGCGCGGTGTCCACCTTCTTCAGCGCGCCGGGTTGCGCGGCATCGACCACGCTGTACTCCTGCCAGCCGCCGAAGCCGACCACCTTGTCGCCCACGGCGTATTTGGGGTGCTTGCTCTCGACCACCTCGCCGACCGTGCCGCCCTGCATGACCTGGCCGAGCGGCTGCGGCTGGGCATAGCTCTTGGCGTCGTTCATGCGGCCGCGCATGTACGGGTCCAGGCTCATGTAGTGGTGCCGCACCAGCACCTGGTTGTCCTGGAGGGCCGGCGTCTGGCTGCTCACGAGCTTGAAGTTGCCGGCAACGGCTTCGCCTTCGGGGCGGTTGTCGAGGATCTGCTGGCGATTGGTGGGCATGGAAGTCTCCGGATGAAAAGGGGTCAGTCGGTCGAGGGCGGCCGCATCTCGTCGGCGCTGCCGGGGCCGGTGGGCAGGCGGCGCTTCACGTACTTGAAGGTGCCGGTGGCATGGGCGCAGACACGCTCCTGGGTATCGTAGATCTTGGCCTCGGTGAAGGCGAAGGAGGCGGTGCGCCGCAGCACGCTGCCGCGCGCATGCAGGGGGCCGGCCGCTGGAAACATGAAGCTGGTCTTCATCTCGATCGTGACCACGCCGATCTCGGGCGTCTCGCTGCGCGCTGCCGCCGCCATCGCAACGTCGAGCAGGGTCATGCAGGCGCCGCCGTGGGTGACGTCGAAGGTGTTCAGGTGCTCGGGCCTGGCGGTGTAGAGGATCTCGGACTCGCCGCCTGCGAACTTGGTGAGCTCGAAGCCGAGATGGCGGGCGAAGGGAATCCGGTCCGCATAGGAACGCAGGTCGATGTCGCTGGTCGGTGCTGCGGACATGCGCTCAGCCTCCGAACACAACGCTGACGCCGCCGTCCACCGCGAGCCATTGGCCGGTGATGTGCTTGCCGGCGTCGCTGGCGTAGAGCAAGGTGATGCCCTTCAGGTCCTCGTCGTCGCCGAGCCGCCGGAGCGGTGCGTGGGAGGCCATCTTTTCCTCGCCACCGATCGAATTGATCAGCCCGGCCGCCATCTTGGTCATGAAGAAGCCCGGGCAGATGGCGTTCACGTTGATGCCGTACTGACCCCATTCGGCGGCCAGTGTGTGGGTGAAGCCGATCACCGCGCTCTTGGAAGTGTTGTAGGCCAGGGTCCGCATTTCCGGCGGGTTGCCGCTCAGCCCGGCAATGGAGGCGATGTTGATGATGCGCCCGGTCTTGTTCGGGATCATGTAGCCGCGCGCGACCTGCTGGGCCAGGATGAAGTAGCCGCGCACGTTGAGATTCATCACTTTGTCCCAGGCCTCGACCGGGTGGCTCTCGGCCGGGGCGCCCCAGGTCGCGCCGGCGTTGTTGACCAGGATGTCGATCGCGCCCATGCGCTCCAGCGTTTCGTCCGCCAGGCGGCGCGTGTCTTCTTCCCTGGCGCAGTCGGCGGCGATCCAGCGCGCGTCGATGCCGGCGGCCTGCAACTCGGCGGTGGCCTGCTCGAGGTCGTCGGCCTTGCGCGAGCTGAGCATGATCCGCGCGCCGGCCTCGCCGAGCGCATGGGCCATCTGCAAGCCGAGGCCGCGCGAGCCGCCGGTGATCAGGGCGGTCTTGCCGCTGAGGTCGAAAAGCTTCTGGATGCTGCGTGCGTTCATCATGTCTCCTGATTGCATTCGGTGTCGCACAACGCGATGTGCTTGATCATGGTCTTTTCTTGCCGTCCCTGGGATCGTCGAGCCGCGAGCGCACGTAGATCAGCACCACGCCGACCAGCGCCACCACCACGCCGGGCGCGGCCATCGACCAGCCGAGCGTGGGGTCGCTGCGGCCGGTGGCGATGCCGAGGATCAGGGCGAACAGGCCGCCATAGATCAGCACCCAGATCCAGGCCTCGAGCGCAGCATGGGGTTTGCCCGAGGCCATCAGAAGGCCTCTTCCGGCAAGTCCGCGCAGGTCATGTCGCGGCGCTCGACCACGCCGAGCCAGGCGCCGATCTTCGGCAGTTCGTAGTGGAAGAAGAAGTCGGTCGCGCCGATGCGGCCGACCGTGGCGGGGTTGTTGCTGGCGGGGTCGCCCGCCACGGCATGCGCCGCGACGTCGAGCCAGATCCAGGCCAGCACCACATGGCCGAAGGCCTGCATGTAGGGCACGGCATTGGCCAGCGCCTGCTGCGGATCACCGGTGGCCCAGGCCGCGCGGGTGGCCTCGCCGATGTGCGCCAGCGCCGCGGCCAGCGCCGCGGCATGTGCCTTCAGGGCCGGCACTTCACGGGCCCGCTCGACTGTGGCCGCAACGCGTTCGGCCAGCAGCTGCAGGCCGCGGCCGTCTTCCATCAGCACCTTGCGCCCGAGCAGGTCGGCGCCCTGGATGCCGTGCGTGCCCTCGTGGATCATGTTCAGCCGGTTGTCGCGCCAGTACTGCTCGACCGGGAAGTCGCGCGTATAGCCATAGCCGCCATGGACCTGGATGGCGAGCGAATTGGCCTCCAGGCACCATTCGCTGGGCCAGCTCTTGGCGATCGGGGTCAGCACCTCGAGCAGCAGGCGGGCATCGTCGGCGGCTCGCGCCGCGCCGGTCTTCTGTTCATCCACCAGGCGGGCGCAGTAGAGCTCCAGGGCCAGCGCGCCTTCGCAATACGCCTTCTGCGCCAGCAGCATGCGCCGCACGTCGGCATGCTCGATGATGCGCACCTGCGGCTTGGCCGAGTCCTTGCCGGCCGGTCCCGCGGGCCGGCCCTGGGGACGGCCCTTGGCGTACTCGAGCGAGGCCTGGTAGCCGGCCATGCCGAGCATCGTGGCTGCCGTGCCGACGCCGATGCGCGCCTCGTTCATCATGTGGAACATGCAGTGCAGCCCCTTGCCGGGTTGCCCGACCAGGTAGCCCACCGCACCGGCCTTGCCGCCGACCGGGAACTTGCCCTCGCCGAAATTGAGCAGCGTGTTGGTGGTGCCGCGCCAGCCCAGCTTGTGGTTCAAGCCGGCCAGCGCCACGTCGTTGCGCTCGCCGGTGAGCCGGCCCTGGGTGTCGACCATGCGCTTGGGCACGATGAACAGCGAAATGCCGCGCGTGCCGGGAACCAGCTTGCCGTTCTCGTCCGGGATCTTGGCCAGCACGATGTGGACGATGTTTTCGGTCAGCTCGTGGTCGCCGGACGAGATCCACATCTTGTTGCCGGTCAGCCGATAGCGTGGCCCCAGCGGATCGTCCTGGAAATCGGCACCGTCGGGCACGGCCCGCGTCGCGACGTCGCTGAGGCTGGAACCGGCCTGCGGCTCGGACAGGCACATGGTGCCGGCCCAGCGTCCGGCGAATTCGCTCTTCGCGAACACCTCCTGCTGCATCTCGGTGCCGTGCACCATCAACAGGTTGGCATTGCCGCTGGTCAGCATGTTCGAGCCGATGCTCACCGAAGCCATCGCGAAGAAGCTGTTGGCCGCCGCCGACAGCGTATAGGGCAGCTGCATGCCGCCGATGTCGTAGTCCTGCGCCGCGCTCAGCATGCCGGATTCGACGAAGGCCTTGTGGGCATCGTGCGTGGCCTGCGGAAGGATCACGCGCTCGCCGTCGAAATGCGGCTCCTGGGTATCGACGGTGCGGTTGAAGGGAGCGTACCTGTCGCGCGCGATGCGCTCGCAGGTGTCGAGCACGGCGTCGAAGGTCTCGCGCGAGTGGTCGGCGAAGCGCGTGCGCGAAGTCAGCGACTCGGCATGGAGCCAGTCGTAGAGAAGGAAGTCGAGGGTGTCACGAAGGCTCATGGCGTAGATCGCTTCAGTCGTTCTGTGGATCGGGAGCGGCCGCCTTGGCGCCGGCCTCGGGCTTGCGG